>JASLBT010000010.1 GCA_030146445.1 Segetibacter sp.
CTGAATACTTCTAAGCATACAGCCTGACCGCATCAACCTATCAAGTTATCAACTTATCAACTTTCCACCCACCGCCTGAATACTTCTAAGCATACAACCTGACCGCCTCAACCTATCAACTTATCAACTTTCCCCCCAACGCCTGAATACCTCTAAGCATACAACCTGACCGCCTCAAACTATCAACTTATCAACTTTCCCCCAGCGCCTGAATACTTCTAAGCATACAATCTGACCGCCTCAACCTATCAACCTATCAACTTATCAACTTTCCCCCCAATACCTGAATACCCATTACCGAATACCAATCCGCCGTTTTTACTTTCCTTTTGTTTTGTATTGCCGTATTTTGCAGCTCTTACCTAATAGTCAATAGCCTAATGTCGATCGTCGTAGACAATCTCCTCAAAACGTATGGTACGCAAAAAGCCGTTGACCATATTTCGTTTTCTGTTGAGCAGGGTGAGATCGTAGGTTTCCTGGGGCCGAATGGCGCCGGCAAGTCGACAACGATGAAAATGATCACCGGTTACCTCAAGCCCGACAAAGGTTCAGCACTTATTTCCGGGATCAACGTTGCGGAGGAACCTATTGCCGCAAAACATAAGATCGGGTACCTGCCCGAAGCCAATCCACTTTACTTCGACATGTACGTAAAAGAATACCTCGAGTTCATTGCTGGTGTTCACCGGATAAAAAGTCCGGGCAAAAGGATTGACGAAGTGATTGGTTTAACAGGTCTGACCGTTGAACGGCGAAAGAAGATCGGGCAACTTTCAAAAGGTTATAAGCAGCGTGTTGGTCTTTCTGCTGCATTACTGCACGATCCCGAGGTATTGATACTCGATGAGCCGACCAGCGGATTGGATCCCAACCAGATCATCGAAATCAGGAACGTGATAAAGGCACAGGGAAAAACGAAAACGGTGTTATTTTCGTCGCACATCCTGCAGGAAGTGGAAGCGATCTGTGATCGCGTGATCATCATCAACAAAGGGAAGCTGGTCGCAAACGATAAGTTGAGCGTATTACAACAGCAGGATAGATCCAGTGCCGTGTTGGTCACCTTCAAAGAGCCGCTTGAACAGGAATGGCTGCGCAGGATACCCGGCACCGCCGCAGTTGAAAAGCTTGATACTTACGCCTGGAAGATACATGCGACTGACCCAAATGAAGTAAAAAAAGGGCTACTCGAACTGAGTTTGCAACACAACCTAAATATTGTTTCTTTGCAAACCGAGGGTGGAAGCCTGGAGGAGGTATTCCGATCGCTGACGACCAGCCCTTTAGCGGTATAGTTATACCCAACGGCAGTGATTTCCTGAAAGCAGGTGTGGATGATAGAAACAACCTGCCCTTGTGCGTATGGGTAACGACCTGCATGCGTTGGTTTGAAAGGCCGGAAGTTGCCGCAGAGAATAAGGGAAAGTATTGCCTCAGCCGGATCGCACCTCAACATCCTTGAAGAACCTACATCATCTTATCAAAATCAACAGAACGCGGCATTATATTTTTAAGGCCGACTATAAACCAACCAACTATTATGAGTTACATAGCCAACATACAAGCCCGGCAAATACTTGACAGCCGTGGAAATCCTACGATAGAAGTAGATGTGATTACCGATAATGCGCACATCGGGCGTGCGGCAGTACCCAGTGGTGCTTCTACCGGCATACACGAAGCCGTTGAGCTCCGGGATGAGGACAAGAGCCGGTACATGGGTAAAGGTGTGTTGAAGGCAGTAAAAAATGTGAACGAGATTATCGCCGATCCATTATTAGGCTGGCCGGTGAATGACCAGGCAGGTATTGACCACAAGTTGATCGAGTTAGATGGTACCGATTTTAAAGGCAATCTCGGTGCAAACGCGCTGCTCGCAGTTAGCATGGCAGTAGCGAAAGCAGCAGCCCAGGAGAGTAACCTTCCGCTCTTCAGGTACCTTGGTGGCGTAAATGGCACCGTGTTACCCATGCCGTTGATGAACATCTTAAACGGCGGTGCGCATGCCGATAACAAGATCGATTACCAGGAGTTTATGATCGTGCCTATCGGTGCCGAAACCTTTAGTGAGGGTTTGCGCTGGGGGGTCGAGATTTTCCACCACCTGAAAACGGTGCTGAAAAAGAAAAGGTATAGCACCAACGTTGGAGACGAAGGGGGATTTGCACCCAATATGCAAAGCAACGAGGAAGCTATCGAAACAGTGCTGACGGCGATAGAAGCCGCCGGTTACAAACCAGGCGAACAAATCGGCATAGCTCTCGACGCTGCGGTTTCTGAAATGTGGAAGGCGGACGAAAACGTTTACCATTTTCATAAAAGTGACGGTAAGAAGTTGACGGTTGATGAAATGGTAAGCTATTGGGTGGAGTGGGCCGGTAAATACCCGATCATCAGCATTGAGGATGGGATGGCTGAAGAAGACTGGGATGGTTGGAAGAAGTTGACCAATGCATTGGGTAAAAAAGTTCAGCTGGTGGGTGACGACCTTTTTGTTACGAACACCAAAATTTTGCAGAGAGGTATCGACGAAGGTATTGCAAACAGCATACTGATCAAGGTCAACCAGATTGGTACACTTACCGAAACCATCAATGCCGTACAGCTGGCGCAAACAAATGGCTATACTACTATAATGAGTCACCGCAGTGGTGAAACCGAAGATACCACCATCGCCGACCTGGCCGTTGCCTTGAATTGCGGGCAGATCAAAACCGGTAGTGCAAGTCGCAGCGACCGGACGGCCAAGTACAACCAGTTGATCAGGATTGAAGAAATGCTGGGGACAAACGCGATTTATCCAAAGGGCAAGATCCGGTTTGGTAAATAGGCGCTGTTTTGCTTTGAACAAATACCTTTTTTATTTAAATTGTAAGTCCAAATGCTGTCATTACCCGGAATATGGAAGTTAGTGCAAAACAAGTATGTAATTGCCTGCCTCAGCTTCCTCGTTTGGATCTTGTTCTTCGACCGGAATGACCTTTTTACCCAGTGGGACAGAAAGCAGGAACTGAACAAACTCGAACAAAGCAAAGCCTATTACCAGGATGAAATAAAATCGATCAATAAGGGGCTGGCCGAGATACAGAACAATCCGGCCATTATTGAAAAGTACGCGCGTGAAAACTTTTATTTAAAACGTCCGAATGAAGACCTGTTTATTGTGGTGGATAGCACCCGGGTAAAAAACTAAGCCCTGCCACAATATTATTCTGTCAAACCCGTTTTGGAAAAGTAGGACAATTATAAGATTGCAAAACCCTTCTATCAACTATGCCCAATTTTACCACGGAGGATCTTATACAGTTCGTGTATCAGGAAACCTCGCACGAGAAAGCATTAGCAATTAGAAAGGCTGTAGAAGAAAACTGGGAACTGAAGGAAAAACTCGACGCGTTGCAAGACTCTTTAAGAGGTTTGGATGAAATTGTTGAAAGTCCACGTCCACAGTCTATTGAGGCTATTCTAAACTATGCCAGGAATACGGCAGCTATTGAACAACACTAATATGTGCTGATTTTTTTTCCAAAACTGTATCTTTCCGCTTGGTATGACGAAGAAGGAGAGATACAGTTTTGTGATTCAGTACTTTCAGCAACACTCCCCCAATGCTGAAACCGAACTGATCTACGATAACCCCTATCAACTGCTCGTAGCGGTGATCTTGTCGGCTCAATGCACCGATAAAAGGATAAATCAAACCACACCAGCTATATTCAGCCGTTACCCCTCACCTAAAGAACTTTCAGAAGCCAATTACGACGATCTGTTCGACCTGATTAAAAGCGTATCGTACCCCGGCAATAAAACCCGTCACCTAATGGGGATGGCGAAAATGCTGCAGGAGAAGTTCGACGGTAACATCCCGCTTACCGTTGACGAACTGATGCAACTGCCCGGCGTAGGCAGAAAGACAGCCAACGTGATTACCTCCGTAGTAGACAACCAGCCAAATATGGCAGTTGACACCCACGTTTTTAGGGTTGCTGCCCGAATCGGGCTCACCACAAATGCAAAAACTACACTTGCTGCAGAAAAACAATTGGTCAAACATACGCCAACCGACCTTATTTACGTTTCACATCATTGG
>JASLBT010000150.1 GCA_030146445.1 Segetibacter sp.
TAACCACCTCTTCTTTTACCTGTCCCACCTGTATGTTCCGCATAAAAATATTCTCGGTTATACCACCCCGCGCTGAGCTGGTCTTTATGCGAAGTGCCCTGTCGAGCAATGGACTGTTCATCGAGCAATTTTCTGCAAACACATTTCTCACTCCACCAGATATTTCGCTGCCGATTACAACCCCACCATGACCGTTTGCCATGGTGCAGCCTTGTATCACGATGTTTTCACTCGGTATGTTTAGCCGGCGGCCGTCTGCATTTCTACCCGACTTTATCGCTATACAATCATCGCCCGTGTTAAAGAAACAATCTTTGATCAAAACGTTTTTGCACGACTCAGGGTCGCATCCATCATTATTAGGGCCGTGACTTTCAACAGTGACTTTTTGGATGGTTACATTATTACAAAGAACCGGGTTTAAGATCCACATCGGAGAATTGATAAAGGTCACGCCTTCAATAAGTATATTTTCACACCGGTAGGGTTGAACAAATTGCGGACGTAAATAGAAGCCGGGACCGAACTTTCTTTCCGCAACAGGTACATTCTTTTCCGCCATTAAAAATAGGGCAGGTCTTTTATCTTTATTGGTCTGGTTCGGTGTTCCAGGTTTCCAGCCATCTCTCGCATTGCCTTTCCATGGCCACCAGTTGGTCTCATTCGATTGCCCGTCGAACACACCTTCACCGGTGATAGCGATGTTCTTTTGTTCAAAGGCGTATATAAAAGGTGAGTAGTTCATGAGCTCTACGCCTTCCCAACGGCTGAAAACCAGCGGGAGGTAATCGTTTGGGTTTGTCGAAAATTTTATCGTGGCTCCTTTTACCACGTGAAGGTTAACATTGCTTTTCAAGTGTATCGGGCCCGTCAGGTAACTTCCCGCAGGAACAACTACGCGGCCGCCCCCTTTGCTATTACAAGCGGCGATTGCATCCCGGAATGCCTGCGTATTGTCCGTCTTTCCATCGCCGTTGCCACCAAAGTCGGATATGGGGAAATCTTTTGTCGGAAAGACCGGCGGCTTTATCTGGGCCAGGATGGCAGGCAATGCTGCCCAGCTTTCCGCACCATCGACCTGTTTCGTCACGGCCTTTGTCTTGCAGCCTATACCGGCAGTAGCTATCACTACCAGCACAGTAAACAGTAATTGTAAGTTGTTTTTCATGCAGCGTCTTTTTTGATCACGAATTGTGAGCATATTTATGCCACAATATCTGCCTATTTGCAATGCGTACGTAATTCCCGTGATAAAAGGATGCTAATATTTACATCGTCAGCTCCTTTTCTGCAACTTAGCGGCATGAAACTAAAGTTCCTTATAACTATTATTGTTGCGGTCGCCGCCATGTCCGGGCAAGCGCAAAACAGCCCGGCACCGCGCAAACTGATAGATTTTGTTCTTTCGCCAAACTCCGCTGACTGGAATTATAAGTTAAATGAGCCGGCAACGGCAAGGATCACTGTTTTAAAGTTTGGTGTCCCCATGAAAAACGTGGTAGTTAGTTATGAAGTTGGCCCGGAGATGCTCCCTGCGGATAGAAAAGAAACGATCACTTTAAAAGAGGGGCTGGGAGAAATAGTAATTGGAACGGCCAAAGTCCCGGGGTTCCGGCAACTTGTGGTAAAAACAACATTTAACGGGCGTACTTATTCAGATCTTGTTAAAGTGGCCTTCGCACCGGAAAGCATAAAGCCGACAGTGGATTTGCCGGACGACTTTACTGCTTACTGGGATAGTGCAAAAGCCCGGGCAGCAAGCATACCTATGGATGCAATCGCCACCTTGCTGCCCGAGAGGTCGACCACAACCGTTGAAGTTTACCTGGTAAACCTTCAAAATTACCGGACCGGTAAACGGCTCTATGGTTACCTGTGTAAACCTAAAAAGCCGGGAAAGTACCCGGTGGTTTTCTCTCCACCAGGAGCCGGCATCAAACCGGTTTCTGCTGCAACAGCACTTGCTGAACTTGGCTTTATAACCTTTAGCATCGAAATCCATGGTATTTCACCCCTTGTGGATACCGACACTTACCGCAACGTGAGCAATGCATTCGGCGAATACTGGCTTAACCATTTAGACGATCGTGAAAACTATTATTATAAAAGCGTTTATCTCGGTTGTGTTCGATCGATAGATTATTTATGTAGTCTTCCGGGGTTCGATGGAAAGAACGTGATCGTAACCGGCGGGAGCCAGGGCGGAGCACTTTCTATTGTTACTGCAGCGCTTGATAAACGGGTGACCTGCCTTGTTGCATTCTACCCGGCTTTGAGCGACATTACCGGTTATCTGCATGGAAGGGCAGGAGGATGGCCGCATATGCTAAACCAACGTAGCCAGGCTATAAACAATACCCCTGCTAAACTCAGAACCCTCGGCTACTACGACGTGGTAAACTTCGCCAAACACATCAGGGTGCCAGGGTTTTATAGTTGGGGGTATAACGACAATACTGTGCCGCCCACTTCCGTGTTTGCGGCGGTTAACTCGATTAAAGCTCCAAAAACACTGGCGATCACCCCAATTTCAGCACACTGGCGTTTTGAAGAGACCAACCAGGAGTCAATCGCCTGGATCAAAATGCAGCTGAAGTAATAACCGGGGAGCCAGGCTGCTCATTACAATCTCAAATCCAAAGCTGTTTGCTTGAGGAGCTTCGTTGGCGAAAGACGTTTATTCACCCACAATTTTCCCTTTGGCAAGCCGCAGCGTTTTGGTCACGCTTTCGGGTAATTCTTCCTGGTAGTGCGTAACATAAATAAGGGTAACGTTTCTTACCCGGCAGATTGTATCGATCAGCTCACGGAAATAGGCCTGTTGCCGGGGTTCAAAACCCTGGCACGGCTCGTCGAGAATAAGCAGTACCGGGCTTTTTACCAAAGCTCTTGCAAGCAGACACATTCTTTGGTTTACCAATGATACCTGCTTTAGTCGTTTTTCTGCAAGCTGCGCAATGCCCAGCAGCTTCATCCATCTTAAGCAGATTGCCGCCGTGATGGGATTGCTGGGTCGGAATAACCCGACGGTATCGTAAAAGCCCGACTCAACTGCATGCAAACAGCTGGTATCACCCGGAAAGTACTGGTACAGCTCCGAAGAGAAAAAGCCAATCTTTTTCTTGATATCCCAAATACTTTCACCTGAACCTTTCTTTCTGTCGAAGAGTACGATGTCGTTTGCAAAAGCTTGTGGATTATCGCCGTTTACCAGGCTGAGTAGTGTGGATTTGCCCGCACCATTGTGCCCAAGCAGCGCCCAGCGTTCACCCTGTTTTACGCTCCAGTTAATCTGGTCGAGAATAATGTTTTCGCCGTACCGGATCAACACATTTCTCATCAGGATGATCTGCTCAAATTCGGGCATCTTCTGAATTGCCAACAGATTTTTAATCTCCTGTTCGTCTGGCCTGAATTCCGGAATTGGCGGTGCCTCCAAATGAAATCCGCTAATCGGTTGTTTAGTTATGGTGTTATCAGGGTTGGCCACCACAACTTGTCGTATGCACGTGGGAATCTCTGGTCCTGAAGTGAACATCATCACTGTTATTCCGGATGTTGCGATTTCATCAATGAGCTTCATGATTTCGGCCCTGGAGTCTACATCGAGGCCGGTCAACGGGTTGTTCAACAGCAACAAAACCGGATTACGTAAAACTGCTGCAGCAATCATCACCCGTTTTGTTTCGCCATTAGATAGTTTGATCAGTTCTTCATCCAGCAAGGGCTCAAGATGTAGTTTCTCAATCGTTCGCTTTACAGTCCACTGTGCATGCAGGTCGTAGTGTTTCACTGTGTTCAGGAACTCGGATACCTTCAACGAATTTTCAGAGTCGGCTGAATTGAAACGTTGTTGGTAATAGAACTCACTGGTGTTCGATAAGTTGCGGAAGCTGTGTTTCGCAGATACCACCGCTATTAGTTTATGTGGTGACAACAGCGGATCGACCTGGTTATTTTCTGAGACATAATCTTTGAAGAAAGGGTAGGATGTTTTTCCGAGCACAATGTTGGCGGTGCCGGCAATGGCCTCGAGTATTGCAGCTTTAAGTGGTTCATTATGTCCTACAACAGCCAGGTGCTCCTGATTGTATACAACAAGACTAATGTTCGGGAACGACGGTCCTCCAACGGGGCGGATGGTAACGTCGGAAAACGACAACAATGTATTCTGCATGCAGCACGTATTAGCGTTCAAATGTACAGGCTTAAACTTTACATCACCCGACCAGGCGTGATCTTATAATGCAAAAAAACGCTGACGAATGGAAGCATTTCCGCGCTAGATTCAACACCATGCGAACGATTGCTGGTGTGAGTAATGGTTGACATTTTGTGGATCAGACAAGTTATCCCGTACAAGAGTGCGACGCAACCGGGGTTGACCGATGCGAAGCTGCCGGGTCCATAAAAAAACAACCTTGTGATCGCAAACGCAAAGCAAGCACATGATGCATCGATTTACAACGGCAGTAAACTGATGGTTGGATCCCAGACTCCGAATGGTGACTACGACTTAAGATTGAGCTGTTGCATCACTTCTTCTTTCTTTCTGCGGGATACCTCCACTATGCTGCCGTCCGAAAGAACCAGGCTCTCATGATCACTGGTGATCCGGCTGATGTGGCGTGGGTTTACGAGGTGCGACTTATGTGTGCGGATAAAATAAAAATCCTCGAGCATATCCTCGAAATGCTTTAATGTTTTGCTGGCCAGAAACGGCTTTTTTGCGACAAGGTGAATGTGGGTATAACTCCTGTCGGCCTCAAGGCGTAGAATATCTTCGATCATGAAAAAGTGTACCCGTTCTGTGGAAGGTACCCCAATTTTAAAATCCCTGATCTCATTTTTTTCGACATTCAATACCAGGTTTTCATACAGCTTTTTTTTAGATGGAACCGATTCGTGTTTCTCCTGGTGCCGGAGTACTGCAGCGCGCAGTTCATCGGGGTCAACGGGTTTCAAAAGATAGTCTAAGGCACTAAAGCGTATTGCCTGTATGGCATAGTGGTTATAAGCGGTGGTAAAGATGACATCGAATGCGGGTTCCCTTAACGAAATCAACAAGTAGAAGCCGTTTTTACCCGGCATTTCTACGTCGAGAAAAACGAGCGAAGGTTGATAGGTTTTTATCACCTCGAGGGCCGCATCAACTGACTCGGCCTGTCGAACTTCGGTAATCTCGGGAATGAAGTTTAGCATGTAATGATGCAGGATGTTCCTGGCCTTCAATTCATCGTCAACAATTAATGCCTTTATCATACTTGCAGGTTTAACTTTTGAAAAAAGCAGATAGTTCAACCAACACCCTGGTTCCGGTTGCTATGCCGTGCTCGTCGTACTTATCTACAATTTCGAACCGCGCGTGATTATTTTGTCGTTGCAAAACTTCGAGACGGTCCTCCGATATTTTCAAGCCTTTCGACTCGTGGCGTTTTGCCTTGCTCTGTTGTTTTAATGCATACGATCTTTTTCTGCCGATACCGTTGTCGTCGATTATACACTGAAACAGGTCGTCACCTTTCTTTGTAAAGCAGATCCGTAATAACCGCTCTCCCTCTTTGTGCATCAATCCGTGCCATAATGCGTTTTCAACATACGGTTGTAATAACATTGATGGAACGAGTATGTCGGTGTCAAGCTCGGGGTCAGTATGAATATCATATTTGAAGCTTTGTTCGAAGCGCATTTGTTCGAGTTCAAGGTACAACTGTAATACTTC
>JASLBT010000328.1 GCA_030146445.1 Segetibacter sp.
TGCATATCTGACGATTTAATACATATGACGGCGCTAAAATTCAATTGCGGAACATAGGCAGGCTCATTTCAAATCTACAACATTTAGCTGCAGTGTTGATAATCATCGGCTTCTTGCTGCCAGGGAATATTAGAAACGATCAATGGCGATAAGCGTTGTAATTGCCACAACATTATTTCCGCGTGGAAAATAAAAGTGAAAGCAAGGGCAAGCCAACTCTAAATATAAATATCTTTGAAAGCACCGGGAATCAACAAGTACTAACGGCAACAGCTTAAAAATTGGATTATTGATGAATTTGCTTTCGGTTTTGATGATGCTTACACAGGTAACTAACACGAATGATGATGTAGCAGCCGAACTGCGCCAGTTCGGGCACAACAAACAGATCCCTCCTGTGATTGAAATAAATGTGCTTAAGGCGCTTTCTTTTTTCCCGGAATTGAAAGATGCTAAAATCAGCTTTATATTTAAAGCAAACATCAGGAGTTCTGTAATGCAGGCTCAACCGGTGTTTGCCAGCCTTCTCCGTCCACGGAAAAGCAGGTCGTACCGCATCAACATAAGTTCGCAGTTCAAATTGATCAGCACCCAAATGCCGATCCAGGACATTCCGGCCGACGTAATGATCGGCTGGATCGGCCATGAGCTTGGACATATATTGGATTATGAAGGTCGCACTAATGCCGGCCTGGTGTCGTTTGGTTACAACTATTACTTTTCGCCGGAGTATGTGAAGCACGCGGAGATGGTTGCAGACTCGTACGCGGTCGAGCGCGGAATGGGTAACTACATCGTCGCTACCAAGCGGTTTATCCTGGACCATGCAGAACTTCCGCAGGCATATAAAGATAAGATCTCGAGACTTTACCTATCCCCCGACGTAATCGTTGAACAAGTAAGAAAACTGGAGGAGAAGACGAAGGGGGAACAGTAGGTATTCGGATTTGCGGATTGCGGATTAGCGGATGGCGAATTTGGTATCAGGTATTGGGTTTGGGTTATATCAGGCTAGGCAGTTGCATGACATAGTTCCTGAACTCGCTGAACTCTTCTTCTTTCATCACCCTTGGAATTTTTGCCTGCCCTCCCAATTTCTTAAACCTTTCACTCCAGTTGTAAAAATGTTCTACCGGAACCGCCTCTACTTCTACCCCTTTTAACGCTTTGGTTCTGGCAACCTGGTAGTTCTTGTTGTTTTCGCACAGCTCCTGGTCGATAATTTCAGCCGCTTTCACCGGGTCAACCTCCTTGTCTGATCCAATGATCCACTTCATGATGTATTTATCATCGTCAAAAACCACCGCTGCGGTAAACTCTTTTATTTCCAGATCGAAAACGTTCTCGAGCTTCTCTATCCCCATATTCATCTTTTGAACGGAGAGCTGCTCACCCACAACATTAAGGTAATGTTTAGTACGGCCACTGATTTGGATTTCCGACCTTTTCTTGTCGGTTATCATTACCGTATCACCGATCATATACCTCCAGGCTCCGGAGACGGTGGAAATAAGCAAAACATACTCGGTATTTTCAGCCGCTTGCTCCAGGGTGAGCACCGGAACTCCTTGCTTAACCCTTCCCTGGTCGTCGATATTCTCCTCAACAAACGGAACAAATTCGAAGAATATACCATTATTAATTATGAGTGCCATAGCATTGGTATCAGGTCGCTTTTGCGTAGCCAGATACCCCTCCGAGGCAAGATAGGTATCGATATAGATCAGCGGCCTGGCCAACAACTTCTCCATGCTCTTGCGGTAAGGCTCAAAGGCTACACCCCCGGAAGTATAAACATGCAGGTTCGGCCAGATGTCGTGAATGGTGTTCAGGTTATTGTACGTAATAATCTCTTTTAACATTAGCTCAACCCACGAAGGAATACCGGAAATGCTCCCGATGTCCCAACCGGGCGCTTCTACAGCGATACGTCTGACTTTTTCATCCCAGTTTTCAATCGACGCTATCTCTGCTCCCGGCTTATAAAACTTATTGAACCAACCCGGGATATTTGCCGCACTGATACCGCTGATCTCGCCTTCGTAATGATCCACCTCTTCTATAAGCCTGGTGCTGCTGCCAAGCATAAGAATTTGCTTGTCGAAGAAATCTGTTGGAAGATCAAAATTTTTCAGGCTCAACACCTGCTGCATACCCGACTTACGGATTGCAGTGATCATGTCTGCCGTTACCGGAATATACTTCTTGTTGCTTGTAGTACCGCTGCTTAGCGCGAAGTACTTCTGTCCGCCCGGCCACGTAATATTCTGGTGTCCTTTCAAAAGGAAGTTCCACCATTCATCGTACATACCATCATAATCAAAAACCGGAACCTGTTCCTGGAAAGCTTTTATGAGATCCGGGCTTTTTAGAATGTCGTTAAACTTGTATTTTAAACCAAATGCCGTTAACCTTGCCTTCTTTATTAATTGCAACAGCACTGACCTTTGGGCTTTGTAAGGGTTCGGCTCACGACTTATCATCGCATTAAAATCTATTGCTTTTTTAATTACTCCACCAAGCAGGGTCATAACGGGTTATTTTTTGTATCCTTAGCAATATTCATACCCCGGCGCCAGGAAACTGGCTATAATCCAGGTTTCTGTATACAAGCACCATGCTGTTAAAGGTTCTAAAAACTGTCTTTCCCAGGATGCGGGAAGCCGGCCAGGTCAAACAACATCAGTAGTCCATGGGTTGGGCTTTAGCCTTTGCAAAACTCTCACTTATGATCAGTCAAGGGGATCGAACAGAGTCGAATATCCAGTACACGGCTGCGATACGGAATGAATGACTTTGTTTATCTCTGGTCAAGACATCGATTAAGTAAGCATCCTTTGAGCCGAGCGAGGTGATAAGTGCTATTGCTTTGTTATTGGCATTGTTGTTACGGATAATCCATCCAGCACTTTTACGGTGTATAAACCTGAGCCGAACGAGGAGATATTAATACGCGTTTCGTAGGCATTCACCGGATGTCTGCTCAACATTAAAACACCGCCGAAATTGAAAAGCTCCACGGACCGGATTTTGGCGCCGGATGAGCGCACAACAACTTCGGTTGTTGCCGGATTTGGATACACCTGTATCATGGAACGGGAAGATTTCAATAACCTCACTTCAGAATAATTGTATTTTCCATCAGCATCAATCTGCTTAAGGCGATAATAATTATTGCCGGAAAATGGATCGGTATCTAAAAACGAATACGAATTAGCCGTACCCACAACAGCACTTTTCGAACCCATGCCAACTGCTTCGAACGATCTCCCGTCTTTGCTTTTTTCAACAACGTAAGACCGGTCGTCAATCTCCGGAGTTGTTGTCCAGCTAAGCAGGTTCCCGCCTGGTGTTGCATTTGCTTTGAACGATAACATTGTGACCGGGAGTACTGAACCGGCAGGTAGTTCGAAACTCAAGTAATCGTACATCAAGTGGCTCACCCAGCCGGAATTTGACAGCATTGCAAGCGTTATCGTGTTATTTCCTGCTAATAACCTGCTCATTGGTATCAGTACTTCACGGTAACTGTATTTGGCATAGTTTGCCTGGCGAATAAATGCGTTCCCATCGCTGTTATCAGGAAAGTAAGCGGTAAATGGAGCATTTTCATTGTTCACATAGATCCACTGTTGCGCATGGTCGTTACTCGCATAAACAATCGTTAGCCTTGCATTGCCGAGAGTGGGTGTGCCGGCAGGAACCGTAAAGTTGATCCGCCACTTCCATAGTTCAGCTGGCGCAAACGCGGCGTCCGGGTATTTGGTATGTGCAAACGGGAGTACTGTTGCCCAGTTTTGATCCGCGACGTTGTAAACAACAGGGTTCGGAAAAGTGTCCCTGAACTTCCGTTCAACAAACCCCTCTGCATAATCCAGTTTGCCGAGCCTGAACTCATTTGACTTCCGGTTTGCTTCGCCGATCTCCCACAGAAGAATCCCATTGTTCCGTGGTATTGTCCAGGTGATGTTGCCGAGTTCACTAACACCACCAGCAACAACAGAGACGCTGTCCTGCCTGTACTCACCTACTGCGCCGTTGCTGTAGGCAAAAAAGCTGTAAGTACCTGGCCGCACATTTGGAATGGTGAACGCTCCGCTCGCATCGGTCTTAACCCAGTAGTGGTAGTTTTTGCCTTCATGTTGCCACTCATTATCGGCATTACTGATCCTGGTAACGCCCACCCAGGCATTTGCACCAGTAACCCCGGACTTTAGAATGTCGCGGATGATAAACTTCCCCGATATACTTCCGCGTTCTGCAGCCAACGGATATTCCGGTGTATTGGTAAGCCAGGCATAAGGCCATTTGGCTTTCTCCATTTCTGCCCGTTGTTTTGCGGCCGCCCAATTCTCATCGCCGGTTTGCTCACTCGTCGTATACAGCAAGTACGGCCCATAAATCTTACTCCACTGTTCTCCTTGCGGAATGACGAAGCTTTTATCGCCATAATGCAGCCCGTTCAGCAACATATGGTTGATGCCGGCAGCGGCGTTCAGGTCCTGGTGGGTAGGACCGCCGTTAAAAAATTCGGGGCTGCTTAAAACCATCCACGTGCCAAGGTGATTGACAGAACTTGCATGGCCCCACACGGGCGTCTCCCAAAACGCAGCCGTGTATTCATATTTACCGTCATACTTACCTGCGCGTACACCCGTATTAAGTTTTACGATTTCACCAATTCCTGTTGGAGAAGCATTATTGAAATCATAAACGGAAGGCATCTGCCAGTTCCGTAAGGAATCAACATAGATGCGTTCGCACAGGTACTCCGTTCCATTTTGTGCAATCCACTCCACCAATCTCCATGATCCAAGGTCGAAAGCGGGATATTGCTGCTTGTGCTCCAATATCGAATAGCTGTACAAGCCGGTATCACCCCTATTGAGCACGTAGTGAATGTCGGCGTCGGCTGGCGTGACCTGGCCGGTCTGCGGGTTATACCAGCGCTTTAATGATATATCAACGATGTCGGAAGAATCCACTTTTACGGTATAAACACAGTTATTCATTGTTTCAAAGCCATAACTGGTCTGGAAGTCGTGGTAAGCACCCGTTCTCGACCCTCCAACCTGGTTTAGCTGCTCGATGCCGTTATACTTTAGTGAAAGGATATTACCTGATCTTTTTTCGATTCTCGCCCTGATGATGCCATTATTCAGCACCACAGAGTCACCATATTCCCGAAGCATGCTGTTCGGGTTCTGCGGCAGGAACACGCTGGTATTCACGCCGTCATAGTCAATCGCCAATGTTTTGCCGGGTGTCGTGGCTAGCCTTCCATCATCGACAAGCGCCTGCAGCTGGGCAGTCTTATTGCCGCCGACCTGCATAAAACCGATGCCGGAGATAAAGATACTTCCACCGCTTCCTATTACCAGGTTGCGGGCAATCCTTACCGAACCACCCGTAATCCGTAGTTGCGCGCTTGATCCGCTGGTGGTCGCAAGGTTAAGATCCATGTTTACACCCCCGGATCCTGCATTCAGAGAACCACCTGCCACAGTCACGAGCGCGCTGCCATTGGTATTTATTCCGAGGAACATCCCGTTTTTTGAGGTTAAGGAACCTGCATTGATGGTTAAAAAAGCCGGCTCCCTGTTGCCGATGTAGGCGATGTTCCTTATGTTAAAATCGGCCCTGCCATTCAGCACTATCGTTCCGTTTAATGAGTCGTTGTTGTTGGGATATACGGCCCCGTTACACGTAAAGGTGCCGCCCGCCAGGGTGTTCAACCGGTCCGGACGATAGCTGACGTTGGATGAGTTGCCGCCGTTTAATATCGCTGCATTTGGTGCTCCTGGCCCAATCCGCAACCTTGCACCGGAGAGGTTTGCAAAGTTGATGTTGGTGTCGCTCCAGTTGTGCCTGTTGAAGTAGTCGGTACTGACCTTTCCGGTCCAGTTTTTCGTTTGTGACGCGGCTTGCATCATCAAAAAACCTTGCAGTATCACTACGATAAACAAGGAGTAGCGTTTGACCATCGGCGGGGTGCTTAACTAAATAGTGGAAAAATTAGGAAAAGGTGTATTCTGATCACGGTTGTAATTTATATCATTAGTGCTGTTCTCCCGAATTCTGTTGGCCAACATCGCTGATGTCAATCCTCTTTAGCACCTGGGCGGCTTAATCCCGGTCAGCGGATACCCGGAGCGGGAAAGCGTTAGGAGCTATCAGTTGTTAGTTAAGAGTTATGAGTGAAGAGTTATGAGTGAAGAGTTATGAGTTGAAGAGTTATGAGTTGAAGAGTTATGAGTTATGAGCACCTTTGCCCGCGGATGAGTCGGTTCGGACGGGGGGCCACACACTTGTACTGCATTTTTCAATGCGCAGCTTTGCAGGCTACACAATCTAAAGTAAACGACGTTGCAATAAGAATGATGTTGCATTTTAAGGTTCTCGTGCATGCCGAATTCATATTCCTGATCGTTTGCGTTTCAGCTTCTTCATTTTGCATTTTGCATTTTGAATTTTGAATTGGATTTCTGCAAGTCTTTCAACGCGCGTTCTGCTGCATGATAACCACACATGCCATGCACCCCACCACCCGGAGGGGTAGACGAAGAGCAGATGTAGATGCCTTTTGTTGATGTGCGGTAAGGGGAATACCGGAGGGCAGGACGTGTAAATAGTTGCCTGATGTCGATGATGCCGCCATTGATGTCGCCGCCGATGTAATTGGGGTTGTGCTCTTCTATCTCCAGTGTATTAAAGGTATGACGTGCCAAAATGCGTTCTTTAAAACCCGGGGCGAAACGTTCGACCTGGTTTTCGATAACAGCGGTCCGGTCCGTTGTTGAACCATTGGGTACATGGCAGTATGCCCATGCGGTATGTTTTCCCTGGGGTGCACGTGAGGGATCGAACTGGCTCTGCTGTGCCAGCAATACAAATGGCTTTTCAGCAGGGGTACCATCAGCAGTTTGTTGTTCTGCCGCCGCGATTTCGGCGAAGGTGTTGCCAAGGTGAATCGTACCGGCATTGCGGCATTCCGGCGCAGTAAACGGGATGACGTCGTCGAGCGCCCAGTCTATTTTAAAAACTCCCATGCCATAACGGTATCGTTCAAGTTGCCACTTATAGATCGATGAAAAAGTATGACCCGCTATCTGTAACAATTGGCGTGGTGTAACATCGAGCATAACGGCGTGTGCCGATGGCAATTGCTTCAATGACTTTACCATTATCCCGGTTTCAACTTTGCCCCCAATCGAAAGAAAGTACCGGACAAGCGCATCAGCTATCCGGTCGGCGCCACCCTCCGGTATGGGCCAGCCACCGGTATGACCAACAGCCATCAATACCAACCCTATTGCAGATGTTGCGATGTTTGATAGTGGCTGAATGCCATGGGCAGCCATACCAGCAAACAAACCTTTGGCTTTTTCGGTGGTAAACTTTTTGGCCAGCATGGTTGCCGGTTGCAACCCCTTTAAGCCAAACCGGGCCATAGCAATCGGATTTGCCGGTATGTGAAAAGGTGCAAGCAGCTCCGGGGCCAGTTTAGGCCAGTCTGCCACAACAGAGCCGACCAGTTGCACATATGTTTTTTCATCGACTCCCAATAGCGCCGCGGTATCCTGAACGGACCGGCTGAGGATTGCGGCAGAACCATCGTCGAACGGGTGGGCCGCTGCAAGTTGAGGATCAATAAAATGGAGGCCCAAACCGGCGAGTGGCAACGTACGAAAAAACGGCGAGCCGGCGGCAAGCGGGTGGATAGCCGAACAGATGTCGTGCTTAAATCCGGGAAGGGTTAGTTCCGCGGTGCGGAGTCCACCACCGATCGTGTCTTTACCTTCCAGCAACAATACCGAAAGGCCTTGCTGCTGCAGCCGAATTGCTGCTGCAAGTCCGTTCGGACCAGAGCCTACCACTACCGCGTCGTAATCCATTTTTCCCATGGCACATTTTATCCCTGAGGTTACAGCCGTACTTCAATAATGTTCAAATTTCAACTATTACAACGAATGTTGATCCGTCATTTTGTCCCCGGTGCCGGGAAGGACAAGTGCTTGTAGACGTGGGCATGGGTTTGGCGCCACAAGCACCCTTGGGCACGGCGCCCTTGCGGAACGAAGAACACCAGGTTTACGCGATGCCTCATTGCCTTAAACGGCAAGCACTTGACGATAAGAGCCCGTGCTTAAATCCGGCTTGCAATGGAGTGAGTCCATGCAAACGTTGAAGGTCTTCATTAGCGAACAATGTATGCTGCAATTAATCGGGCGATGTTTTGGTTCCATGCCGATTAGCATAATTATATTGTGGCACCCTGCGCAATGTATATGCCGCACCGAATTTTGTTCGCGTTTGAGCATCGGAAAGGGCAGTATTCCCGACTCTTTCTTTGGCACCAACGCGAAGAGTCGCGATACTTACGGTTGAACATTTCGGGAAAGATTGGCGTTCTTTAGCAGGGATCAACCCCAAAGAAAGCCCATGGTAAAAATTGCTTACGACAAAATATATGCACATCCTTTGCCTGAAGGGCATCGTTTCCCGATGTTGAAATATGAACTTATACCCGAACAATTGCTACATGAGGGTAGCATTACTCCGGACAACCTTTTTTCACCTGGGCCGTGCAGTGAGGACATTATAATGTTGACCCATGAACGCGGTTATTATGACCGGATCATAAACCAAACGCTCTCGGAAAAAGAACAGCGGCATATCGGCTTTCCGCAATCGCCTGCGCTTGCACAGCGGGAAGTTGTAATAGCACAGGGCACCATTGATTGTTGCCGGTACGCGATGGATTTTGGCGTTGCGCTAAACGTTGCCGGGGGAACCCACCATGCCTATGCAGACAAAGGCGCAGGGTTTTGCCTGCTGAACGATATGGCGATTGCCGCTAATTATTTATTGAACCGGAAACTTGCTGAACAAATCCTGATCATCGACCTTGATGTGCACCAGGGAAATGGCACGGCAAAGCTGTTTGAACACAATCCCAATGTATTTACGTTTAGTATGCACGGGGCACACAATTATCCTTTCCATAAAGAACAGAGCGACCTTGATGTTCCGCTACAGGATGGCACAGATGAAGAAAGCTACTTATCTATCCTGTTCGAAACATTGCCACCGCTCCTTCGAAATGTACGCCCGGATTTCGCCTTTTACTTGTCGGGTGTAGATATTCTGCATACCGACAAATTTGGCAAACTAAACGTAACGATAGATGGTTGCCGGCAGCGGGACAAGTTTGTTTTCGGGCAATTGAAAAGCGCTCAAATTCCAGTGGCTGTTGCTATGGGTGGCGGTTATTCACCCGACATCCGGAACATTGTAGAAGCACACTGCAATACGTTTAGAACGGCACTGGCCTTATATGGCGATCACTAAAAGGCAGACCCGTGCTGACAAGAGGCCAAATCGATAACGATTAGTTAACCAGAAAAATACCTGCTTATAAATGATACCAGCCGTTACCGCCGAGGTACGCGATCCGCGATTTAAGATGAGCGGTTCGCATCAAGTCTGCCCCTTTCTGTTTAATTTGCCTTGGCTGAACAGGGGTCACGTAAACAGTAATTCAAGCAAAACGCTCCGGCAATAATTGAGACTATATGAATGAGAACTCCATTAAGGAAAGTATTATTATCGATTCAACGCCTTCGAAAATCTGGAGCGTATTGACAGCGCCTGAACAGATATTGTTGTACACCGGTTCGAATACGGTAACAGACTGGACAGTCGGCTCGCCGATTACATGGGAGGGCGAAATGCACGGTAGTAATTATGTAAACAAAGGAAAGGTGTTGGACCACATTCCATATAATTTATTACGATTCACATTCTGGACCGGTGTTGGTGGAGATCCCGACATGCCCGAAAACTATTCAGAGATTACCTATACCCTGGATGCAGTGGATGAGGACTCGGTTGAGTTCACTTATTCGCGCATAAACATTCCCACTGAAATGGAGAAACAACTTTTTGAAGAAAAGCTGCCAACGATGTTAGCAGAAATAAAAAGCCTTTCTGAGGAGTAACCGGCTGAAGTTTGACCGGTATCCTTTACACAACCAGATGGGAACTACCAACCCTCTTACCGGTTGGGGGAATTACCTGTTACTTATTATTCGTTTAGCCGGGGGATCGAGCGTTAAGACCCACATAAGAAGGCTTGCAGGAGTATGCGTGAGGGATTGACGTGAAAAGCCCTGAACCACGAGGCACGAGTGGTGAAGGCTTGGAACAAAAAGCCCGACCCCTTGCGCAGCCTGGGGGCACGCCCAAAACCCCTTTACCGGCTTGAGCAATTGCCTGGCGTTGCCTGTTCGACGCTGATTTACGCTTTAATTTGGAGGCTTATTCCCGAGCCCGTTTATGTACCATTACTTTTCGTTACAGGCATTCCCATTGGCTGATGTAGAACATTTGCCATGAAGGGCGGACCCGATTGGCAGCAGCAGGATGACACAGGATAGTTTTCTTTCCCGGTATCAGTAGTATTACAGTGCCAACATATTAAAGTCTCTTTAATAACTTAAACATTGCCACCATATGCAAAGACCTGTACCCGCTACACGGACAAAGTTCCATGTCCGATCCTTCTCCCGTAACTTCTCACAGATTTTAAAGCCGAAAAAAAGTTACTTTCTTGCGCTGTGCTTCTGTTTTACCATACATATGGTTCAGGCCCAGCAATGGAAGATCATCGGGAATGAACAGCAGGTTGCATCAGCGGCCTCGGCTTTTACAACGATCGCCACGGTAACAGACGGCTCAGCTGTAATACCCTACGTTGCGTTTGTTGAAGCAGGTGCTTTAAAAGTAAAAAAGTATGATGGTGAGAGCTGGTTGCCGGTTGGAGGCAACGTCGCACCTGGTGCAAGCTATTCGCGGATCTATGCTGATGAAGCGGGCAATATCTACGTGACTTACGTTGAAAACGTAACGAATAAGCTCGCGGTTAAGCAGTACGATAAAGTAGCAGGCACGTGGCAGCCGCTCGGCAATAATGCCGCTAACCTTTATGTTTCTTCCGGTTCAGTGAATTTCAACATAGGCCAATACAGTTCTACCCCAAGAAGTGCACTTGCTTTTGATCGCAACAACACGCCTTACGTGGTGTTTGGTGAAGGTGCTGCGGGACTATCACCTGTGGTGAAACGTTTTGTTGCCGGCAGTTGGGAAACAGTTGGTTCCGCACCGGTTTCGGCGCAAAGGGCGATCGGTGTAGGCATAGCCATTGACAACACTAACGTGCCTTTTGTAGTATATATCAACCAGGCGACTGCAACATCAAGCACAGGAAAGCTGGTGATGTACCGCTATGAAGGTTTAACAAACAGCTGGATTGATATTCCCGTTCCCAGTCCTGTTCCAGGTGGTTCATCAGCAACCGGCGCCACAACTGCGCTCCGGCATTCGGCAATAACACTAAACAGCAGCGGTAACCCGGTGGTGGCTTACTTCAATGCAAATAACAGCAATAAGGCTACAGCGATTGTTTATAACAAGATCACCAACACCTGGAACTATTCAGCTGTTTTATCTACCAGGGATGCATCGGCAATCACCTTAACCAAAGACAAGTCAGGAGATGTTTATGCCTCCTTTCTCGACGTCATCACAAATGGAAGCGGTCGTTCTGTTGCACGGGTGAGGAAACTGGAGGCAGGCGGTACCAGCTGGTCCGAACTTATTCATTCGGGCGCCTCCGTCGGGATCGTTGAGCCGGCTGCACACCTGGCGATTAGCGGTTCAGAAAGTGGAACTCCATACATCGTGTATACACAGAGGAACAGCAGCGGGGAATTTACACCAGTTGTCCGCTACTTTACGAATACACCTCCTCCCCCACCGCCGCCGGTCGAACCAGACCCGGTGGTAACAACGCCAAAACAAATGGAAGCACTCAACCGCGGCCTGGTTGCCGTAAGGAGTAATAACGAAGTATATGTTGGATGGCGCTTATGGGGTACCGATCCTTCGGGCATCAGCTTTAATGTTTATCGCGATGGCGTTAAGCTCAATGCATCACCGATCACCAATTCGACCAACTATGTTGACGCTGTTGGCACCACTGGCGCTTATACGATACGCCCTGTAGTGAACGGTGTAGAAGGGGCAGCCACTAAACCCGTAACGGTATGGGGTCAAAACCACCTGGCTATACCCTTGCAGGTGCCTGCCGGTGGCGTAACGCCTGCCGGTGTGAGTTATACTTACACCGCAAATGACTGCAGTGTAGGCGATGTGGATGGCGATGGCGAATACGAGATTATCTTGAAGTGGGACCCGACTAATGCAAAGGATAATTCTCAGGCCGGCTATACAGGTAATGTTTACCTGGATGCCTATAAATTAGACGGTACAAGATTGTGGCGTATCGACCTTGGAAAAAATATCCGTGCAGGAGCCCACTACACCCAGTTTATCGTTTACGACCTGGATGGTGATGGCAAGGCTGAAGTTGCCTGCAAAACCGCGGATGGAACCATTGATGGCACAGGAGTGGTCATTGGAAATCCACTGGCAGATTTCAGGAACAGCAGTGGCTATATTTTGAGTGGCCCGGAGTTTCTAACTGTATTCAACGGACTAACCGGAAAAGCAATGGCCACCACCGATTACATTCCCGCAAGAGGCAATGTTTCCAGTTGGGGCGACAGTTATGGCAACCGCGTCGACCGCTTTGTTGCGGCGGTTGCTTATCTTGATGGTGCCCGGCCAAGCCTGATCATGGGTCGCGGATACTACACCCGGCTGGTTAGAGCAGCCTACGATTTCAGGGACGGCAAACTTACTTTACGTTGGGTATTCGACAGCAATACACCTGGTAATGGTGCCTATGCAGGGCAGGGTAATCACCAGATGAGTATTGGCGACGTCGACGGCGATGGCAAAGACGAAATATGCAATGGTTCCAGCACGATTAACGATGATGGAAAAGGCTTGTATGCAAATGGGCTTGGACATGGAGATGCCTTACATATGACTGACCTTGACCCTGACCGGCCGGGCCAGGAAGTATGGCAGTGCCACGAAGATCCGGGATCGTATGGCCAGTTTGGCCTTGAATTCCGCGACGCGAAAACCGGAACGCCGTTATGGGGTGTTGCCACTACCGGCGACATCGGACGTGCCATGGCCGCAGATGTTGATCCCGCACATAAAGGTTATGAAGTTTGGGGATCAGCCGGTGGTTTGTATACCAATAAAGGGGTGCAGATCAGCACGAGCAAGCCATCGATGAACTTTGGCCTTTGGTGGGATGGTGATCTAAGTCGTGAGCTACTTGATGGTACGAAGTTGGACAAGTGGAACCCCGCAACAAAGTCGTCGAACAGGTTGTTTACCATTTATAATACGGGTACCGCAACACACATCAATGGTACCAAAGCAAATCCGAACCTCAGTGCCGACCTGCTTGGCGACTGGAGAGAGGAAATGATCTTCCGTAGCGCGGATAACACGCAGCTATTACTATTTACGACCACGCTGCCCACAGATCATCGTATTTATACGCTTATGCACGACGCTCAATACCGTACAGCAATAGCATGGCAAAATTCAAGTTATAATCAACCGCCCCACCCGTCTTTTTATTTAGGTAACGATATGCCGGCACCACCGGTTCCCAACATCGTCCTTACCGACATCGTGGAGCCCTCCGTCGAAAGCAGCAACCGGAGTAACCCATCAGAGGAAATGACGGCCGCAAAAACGGTCACCTACCGGGTAACTTTTACCGAAGCGGTGAAAAACGTTGACGCCACCGATTTTACACTCGCACTTACGGGTACGGCTAACGGCAACATAAACGCTGTTGTAAATGTTTCTGAGAATACGGTGTACGATGTTGTTGTTGATGTAACAGCTTACGGTGGTACAATGCGGCTCGATGTCAACAGCGCTGGAACCGGCATCACCGATAATGCAGGTAATGCATTAACAACCGGTTTTACCACAGGACAACAATACATTCTCGGTGAGCCGCCGACCATCACCTGCCCTGCTCCGATCAGTGTTAATAACACAGCCGGCTTGTGTACCGGCCTCGTTGAATTTACCGGTAGCCACGCTGCAAATGCAACAGGTATTCCGGCACCGGTTATAACTTACAAAGTCGGCAATCTTGAAGTGAATGAGACCTATCCATTTCCTTTAGGAACAACCACGGTTACAGCGATTGCATCAAATGGAATTGGTAGTGATGCCATCTGCAATTTCACGGTCACTGTTGCAGACAATGAAGCACCGGTAATCACCAATGTTTCGGTTAACCCGGAAGACCTTGGCGTACCAGACCATAAAATGCGCGATATAACTGTTTCGTACACCACTTCGGACAATTGTACGGGTGTAGTGACCAAATCTTTAAGTGTCACCAGCAACGAACCAACGAATGGCAATAGCGATGGCAATACTTCGGCTGACTGGCAAGTTGAAGGTGAGCATGCGGTGAAGCTAAGGGCCGAGCGTGCCGGCAGTGGCTCGGGAAGAGTTTATACCATCACGATTACTGCCCAGGATGCAGCCGGAAACACCAGTTCAACCCCGGTACATGTGTATGTGCGGCAGAATATGGCATTGGGAGCTGCTGGTGCACTTAGCAGGATTGACGAGGCAACATTTAAAAATATCAACGAAGATTTGGCGGTTCAGGTACTCCCTAATCCATCAACAAAACACTTTACCCTGGTGCTGAAAAGCAACAGCAGCGAACGTGTTCAATTGAAAGTTGTGGATGCTCTCGGGCGTATCGTTGATACCAGATCGGGAATAGCTGCAAATGGTAGCTTTAGAGTAGGCGAAAGCTTGCAGCCAGGTATATATTATGCAGAATTGAGACAAGGTAATAAGCGGGTTGTTGTTAAGCTTTTGAAGCAACCCAAATAAGGTAACCTGTTCAGATAAGCCCGGAAAAGGAAGCACGCGCTAACCTTTTCCGGGTTTTTTTATTTCCGCGAAAAAAGTCAAAAGTTAGAAGTCAAAAGCGTGCTCGGTGCAAGTTTTCACAAACAAGTCAGAAGTTAAAATTCAAAAGTCAAAAGCATCCTCCGGTAAAGTTTCAATAATGGCAGTCAGCTTATTTCCGGGAGGGATTCCAATCCGTCAATTCGTAATTCGCAAATCCGTAATCCGCAAATTCGCAATCCGCAAATCCGTAATCCTTCTCTCTCTGCGTCAACTCCGCCGCTCCCTTTCTCTGCGGTGGAACGGAATTTCATCTGAGCAGGAGTTCGCTAATCCGCAAATTCGCAATCCGCAATCCGCAAATCCCTCAATCCGCAATCGGTAATCCACTAATCCGTAATCTTCTTAGCAAGGCTTCCAGGTAGTAATAATCGGCATAGCTCAATGGCACGTCTACTTCACTCCGGGCTGGTGCAGATCCCGTACTGTGGAGTAACAGGAAGCCCTTGTTCTCCCCGACTTTCGAACGGTAATGGCGGGTTAAACTTGCTATAATTTTGTCTGCCGCCGCCTTGTACGTAGTACCTTTTTTACTAAAAGTGCTTAGTTCATATAAAGCGCTGGCCATAACTGCAGCAGCTGAAGCGTCTCGTGGTTCATTGGGAATTCCCGGTGCATTATAGTCGTAGTACGGCACCTTGTCGGCAGGAAGGTTGGGGTGGTTCAACAGGTAATCGGCGATATGCTCTGCCTGGGCCAGGTACTCCTTATTTTTTGTTTCGCGATAACACATGGTATAACCGTATAATCCCCAGCTTTGTCCCCGTGACCACGCGCTTTCGTCGCTATAGCCCTGGTGAGTGGTCCTTTGCAAAACAGCTCCATTCGAGGTATCATAGTCAACAACATGGTAGGAGCTAAAATCTTTTCTGAAGTGGTTAGTTATTGTGGTGTTGGCATGGCTTACGGCGATATTGTAAAACGAACGATCGCCGGTAATGTGTGATGCTGCAAAAAGCAGTTCCAGGTTCATCATGTTGTCGATAATCACGGGGTACTTCCAGCGGGTGCGGTTATCCCATGATTTGATCACACCCGCTGTTTGATTGAACCGGGTGGAAAGGGTCCTGGCAGCCTCAACGATCACGTCCTTATAATGGTTGTCGCGGGTTAACCGGTAGCCCGTTCCAAAACTGCAATACACTTTAAAACCCATGTCGTGCGTTCCGCCGTTCGTTTTCTCCCGTTCTATATTGCCCGTATACGCTTCTGCTGCTTTCTTCCATTTGTCCTTGCCGGTATACTCATATAAAAACCAGAGTTGGCCGGGAAAGAAGCCGCTGGTCCAGTCGCGGGAATTCACCAGGCTGAGCATGCCGCTGTCTAATGTTCTTGGTGATACGAGCTCAGCGTTGTTCCGCTTTGCCAGGGGTATTTCCTTTAGCATTACCAGGGTTTGTTTTTCTGCATCGGCAAATACCTTTGGCAAATTTATTTGCTGCCCACCTGACGCAAGCGAACAAATGACCAGCATAACCGTCAGCAATCGACTCATGATCTCTATGTTTACCTTGTTTTTGAACCTGTCGACAAAAATCCGTTTAGAATATTTTAGATTTTGGGCGGCATGCTCACGCCTTTCCTCTACATTATCAACCCTCATGAATGCCATCACGTTCGCAGCTTATGAGCCATATTCTTTGGCTACCTGCAATCTTCCGGCAGCCAGCATCTGAGATTAACTGTGCCCCAATTGCAAAAGTTCTTCCTGTAATTCAGCCGTTAATTTTGAGGGAACGATCATAAAATCATTGATCGACAATCCCGCCTCCTCCATGGTAAGCTCCTCCCAGGCCTGCTGTTTTATTGCCTGCCTTATCCAGTCCCACGAGGCTCCATCGGGTTCTTCATCTTTGGGCAGGAAATAGGGTGAGCTGACCGGATCATTACCATCCAGCGTTAACAGGTCCCAATAGGTAAATACTTCTTCATTTTCTTCGGTGATCCGGTAAATCTGTAGCTTAAGTGGCATTTTGATTCTTTAAAATAAAGCATTAATTTCTGTGCCAGCCGCGGGGAAGTAGGGGACAAGGCGGGCCGGGGTGGAACGGTGAAGAGAAGAATATGTCTTACAGTTTCTCCGAAATCCGCTGTAGCGCCCTGGTCAGACCCTGTTGCCCGCCCGGCTGCGCCAGTATAACGAGCGACGCTTCAGCTGCACCGCTCCGCCGAAGCAAGCTGTAGCGTTTCAGTTGACCGGGTAAACCATTTTACCCGGGCGCAGCAATTGACCTGGCCGTTTCTTATTACCAACAGTCAACTTATTTTACCAATTACAATTCGACACTAAACTTTTCAACAAAATGGCGGTCATTACCTGGAACGAAAACAGACCTGGCTGATAACTTAAAAAAGTGCGTAAGGTTGCACTACCGGATAGCACAAACAAAGTGAATTCTATTCCGATTTCAGTTATGGTAACCGTTACAATGCCCGGCAAAAATAATGCGGCTGGATAGTGCAATGGGAAAGACGTTTTAACGATCAGGGTTCTGAATGAACCTTTTCAATGAACAACTCTATGAAAAAGATAACACCGGCTTACTTATGTTCTCTCAGCATAAACGAAATGCTTAATACGGTATTCGAGTTTGCCACACCACTGTCCACGTTAACCACTGCAAATAGCCAGGCATGCCTGTTTGCTATAGACGGGTACTATATCGAAATCATCGCCCAAACACACGGTTCGGCCAAAAGCATTAAATTTTTTGAAGATGGCGAAGAACTTGATAAGTACCTGGAGTTGATCGACGTGAATAAGCTTCTGTGATATTGAGTCGTATACCACGAGGTTAATTATAGAATTAAAACATTGCACGGTAACCTGCCGTTATTCGTCGCCGGAAGAGGTAGTTTTTCGTTCCGCTTAAATAACGATCTTATTAACGGAGGCGCTCCTGCTTGAAGCACTTGAACCCGGATACCAGTATCCACTCCAGCTTATTGTAAAGGTGAGCGTATAAGAACGCCTCAGGAGATGGGCAACAACACGCTAAAGGTCGCTCCCTGCCCGGATTGAGACTTCGCCCAAATGTAGCCACTGTGATTTTCGACCACTTTTCTCGCGATGGACAGGCCTACCCCTGTTCCCGGGTACTCCGATTTTCCGTGTAGCCGTTGGAACATACTAAATATTCTGTCGGAATACTGCGGCTCGAACCCGATTCCATTATCCCGAACCTCGATCAGGTAAAAGCTTTTCTCCCGATGTGCGGGCAAAATTCGGCTTCCGAAGTGGGCCCCTGAGACTATTCCCGAAGAGATAAAAACGTCGGGGTGTTGACCCGGCTTACTGTACTTTATGGCATTGCTGATGAGGTTATGAAAAAGCTGCTGGAGCTGCCGCCTGTATCCCTTTACTACCGGCAGGTTAGCTGTAGTAATTTTTGCCTGTTTTTGCTCGATCATAAGCTCAAGGTCCATGAGTACCTGGTCCAATTTCTTATTCAGATCAACATTTTCCTTCTCCAGCGGACGTTCACTCACGTGTGAAAACTCGAGCAGGTCGTCAACAAGCAGGCCCATACGCCTCGTCGCATTTTCGACGCGCTCAAACAACTGCTTTTCGGCCTCATTCATTCGCGTTTCAAGACTGGTTTTCAGCCGTTCGCTAAAAGTCATCACCTTTCGAATCGGTTCCTTCAAGTCGTGTGAAGCAGCATGCGCAAACTCTTCCAGGTTAGTATTGGAACGCAATAGCTCATGATTGCTTCTAACCAGCGCTTCATTTGCCTTCCGAAGCTCGTCGGTTCTTTCTGCTACTACTTCCTCGATCTTTTTGCGGGCCAGCACCTGTTCGGTCACTTCAATCCCAACCACCAGGATTCCAGAAACGGTCCCGTCAAGTTCTTTGATGGGGTCGTACGAAACACTGGTGTAAAATCTTTCCGGCTTTCCATACCGTAAAAGCGTGAGTGGGATTTCCTTCACGTGAAAAGCTTCCCCTGTACGCATTATTGTTGCGAGTATTTCTTCAAATCCCTGGTCGCGGCCCTCAGGATTAGCTTCAAACGTGGGCTTGCCGACGACCTCGGCGGCTGACTTCCCCCAGATTTGCAACATGCGCTCGTTGGCAATTTCAACAACATAATCCTTCCCCCTGAAAATACACATGGCTACGGGTGCCTGTAAAATCATGTTTCGCAGCTTGCTTTCGCTTTGTTGCAGCGCTTGTTGTGCCTGCTTGCGGGAGGTAATGTCCCTGAAAAAGACCGAAAGGCTGCCATTGCTGCCAGGATAAATGCTCGCGTCGATCCAAATATGTACTAAGGGAGACACGGTTTCATAATGAACTGGTTTGCCCTCCCTGAGTGCCTCATAATGTTTGTTGTATGATTCAGATCCTACGGCATCCGGGAACTCCGACCAATAATGTTTGCCAATCAACAAATCCCTGTCGCGCTGCCAGAGCTGTGCCGCCCTTTGATTAACATAAGTGAAGTGGAAGCCGGCATCAAGAGAATAGAAAGCATCTGTTGTACTTTCAAGTATAAGTGCAAGTTGTTCGTGTGCCCGCACCAACCGATCGTGTGCGTGGTTTCGTGCTTCAACCTGCCTGGTTACTTCCTGCCCCACAGCCAATACACCAACGGGGGCAGCGTTATCCTCTTCATAGTACGGCTGATATATATAATTGATATAAACAACCTCTTCTTTTCCGCCGCGATTAAGCGTAACAGGACTTTCATAAATCTCTTTCGGAAGCCCTGTTGCTCTTACCTCATCAATCATGGCTACGTATGGCTGCCCCTCTAATTCAGGAACAGCAACTTGCAAGGGAAGACCAATCACTTCATTTGATTTTCCCCATAGCTGTAGGGTAGGCTCATTTGCCATTTCCACCACGAGTTCAGGACCTTTCAGGATGCATATTGGATAAGGCACCTGCATAAGCAGATTATTGGTCTGCTTTATCCGTTGAAAGTTTTGTTCATCGTGAGTTGACCTGCCCGCGTCACTGTTTTCTTCCAGCGTGAAGATGACAAACACCACTTTACCGGCTGAAGATAGCACCGGCTTTGTGCTGGCAATCCAGGTGTTTCCGGAAACGCAGTTGTCTCCGTTTTGATGATCGTATTGGTGTCCGGCCGGGTAGTGCGGTACGCCGGAACTGATAACCTGTTCGAAGGATGCTTGAATATCAATGTCGGGAGAAAGTTGGGGATGACCATTCGGGAATACCTCGAAAAAGCCTTTGCCGAGAAGGTCTTGCCGGCGGCACGCTGTGCCTGCCAGGTACCTGGCGGTAGCCGCAACAATCGTAAAACGTGGCAAATCAGCTTTTACCAAAAGGGTACTTCCCGGCAAGGCATCAAAGATGGCTTCATATAATGCATCCGTTTGATCAGCAACGTTGAATATCTCGTAATTCATAAAGGATCATGATGAAGTTAGGCATTATCTGCTCTTCGCGTACTGTGGCGACTTTTTTAATATGTTGCTTGTATTTGATAGAGCTCAATCGTACACCCGATTAGCCTGATGCAAAAACCTTCTACCACTGCCGGAAGTTTGTGCACAGGATTGCTGTGGAATTGCGAATTAATGGTTGACAAAGAAAAAACTTTTTGAAACGAAGGAGTATGGATGGGGCACGGTGAACGATCCCTTTTGCGTGTAACAGAGCATGCACTGCAACTGGCTTGTGAATGCCCGCCAGCGCCGCCCTACATGGAATTTGGTTGCAAACAGGGTCGCTGTTGCGGGTTGAACATACTCCCTAGAAGGTGGTGTCCCTGATAGAATACAAACGTGCGAAACTTTAAAATATATTTGCGGCGTTGACGTATAACATTTGCTATTCAAAAAAATACCAGCTACGATGTCAATCACTAATGAGTCAGAACTCTCGGGAATGAAAAAGGCGAGTGAAGCGGTTGCGGCCACGTTGCGGGAGATGAAAACCTTTGCTCAGCCTGGAATGACCACAAAAGAATTGGACGAATATGGCGCTGCAATACTGAACAGGATAGGCGCAAAGTCGGCGCCGTACATAGCATACCGGTTCCCCGGCTGTACGTGTATCAGCGTTAACAAGGAATTCTGTCACGGCATTCCATCAGACAAAACCAGGCTAAAAGAAGGTGACCTGATCAACATTGATGTTTCGGCTGAACTCAATGGCTTCTGGTCCGACAATGGGGCGTCGTTTGTTCTTGGTAGCGACATAAACCAGCATCAAAGATTGGTTGATAGCTCGAAAGATATCCTGAGAAAAGCCATTTTCAACATCAGGGGTGGTGTTCGCATTGCTGACATCGGATCGCTGATCGAAAGCGAAGCACGTAAAAAGGGCTACCGGGTCATCAAAAACCTGACGGGACATGGAATAGGCAGAGGTCTGCATGAAGAACCCGGCGAGATCGCCAATTACCGCGACAGGTTTAATTTCAGCAGGTTCAGGAAAAATTCCGTTGTAGCCATTGAAACATTTATATCAACAAAGTCTACCTATGCTGAAACTTCGGCAGATGGGTGGACGATGGTTGGAGATAAAGGCGGATTTATGGCGCAGCACGAACATACGATTGTGGTGACGGACAAAGC
>JASLBT010000166.1 GCA_030146445.1 Segetibacter sp.
AGGTGAAAAGAATCGCCTCTTAGCCCTATACGCATTGCTTCTAATGGAATTACTTCTGTAGGCGCAATATTTCCCAGGTTAACATTACAACCAATCAACTCAAGAAAGTATAATTGCTGCGCCTTTTGCGGAGCTTCCCAAATAATTTTTTCTTCTGGTATTTGTGTCAGGATCTCCTGCACCAACCCTTCCCTTACTTCACCGGATCCACGGTAAATACCTACGTTGCCCGCTTCACGTGCTTCAGCAATCACATAGGTTGAACCAGCTTCAAGTTCTGCCTTCATGAGTTCGATCCATTTATAGGGGGGAATAATGTGTGCGGCATCCTTGCTCCCCACTTCACTCAACACCGTTCCAAACCGGGTTAACTTTTCTATATAACCGCACTTTTCAGCATGAGGTATGTTGATAGAACCATCGCTCACTTCCACGTGTTCTATCCGGTAATCCTTCATCATCGTAACATAGTCTTCGAACTGGTTGCGGATTAGAAAAGCCTCGAACAAGGTTCCACCAAAGTATACAGGAATTCCGGCGGCCTGGTATAACTCTATTTTTTGCCGCAGGTTTGGGGTGACGTATGCCGTACCAAAACCAAGCTTTACGATATCAATATGAGGATTTCCTACGCTAATTAAATTTTCAGCTTCATTCAAACTTAATCCTTTATCCATGACCATGGTGATGCCGTGTTCACGGGGCTTTGGGTTACGATAGGGTATTTGAGAGAGGTTAAAATTCATGTAGTGCAGTTGTGGGATAACTTAAGAGAGCGCAAAAATAGGGATTGATGATGAAACGCTTATAAGCCAGTTACATGGCATTATTTATGCTAAATTAGCAACATGAAAAAACTTACGCTGGTGTTGCTGCTGTTGTTGTTTACATCGGCTGCTTTTTGCCAGGCTCCCGACAGCCTTCCGCCGTATAAACAGGTTCCGATTATTCCGCCTTTTAAGATATTGCTGCCCGACAGCTCATGGTATACCAAAGCTAACCTGAACACCAAACAACCTACGTGGATCATTTATTTCAGTCCTGATTGCGGCCACTGCCAGATGGAGACCGAGGAAATTCTCAAGAACATCAACAAGCTCAGGAAAATGCAGATTGTTTTAATTACAAGCAGGCCGTTCGATGATATGAAACACTTTGCGCGATACTATTCATTAAACAAGTTTTCAAACATAAAGGTGGGTACCGATCCCTCCCGTTTCATCACTAATTTCTATAAGGTAGAAATGACACCATTCAGTGCGGTCTACGACAAAAAAGGCAACCTTATCAGGGCGTATGAGAAGGGTGGCAATATGCAGGAACTATATAGCCTCGCACGCTAGCCCGACGGCGTTGTTTATGATACAACGCCTTTTTTTGAATGTTCTGGCCAGATTGTTTAAATTGACGTTTAAACATTAGCTATGAAAAAAACGCTACGCTTCAATCTCCTGGTATTTCTGCTGCTCCCGTGTTTTTATCCATTGATCGCTCAGCCTGTCATTTCTTTTCAAACAATCGCCACTGGTTTAATCTCTCCTGTTGACGTGGTCAATGCAGGTGATAGCTCGGGCAGGTTGTTTATTGTAGAGAAACCCGGCACCATCAGGATATGGGATGGCACTACGGTTCTCCCGACACCTTTTCTTAACATCTCTTCCATGATTCGTGCAGTAGGGAACGAACAAGGATTACTTAGTCTTGCCTTTCACCCCGACTATAAGACGAACGGTTACTTTTTTGTCTGGTACAACAACCTCCAGGGTGATGTTACCCTTGCGCGCTTTTCGCGCAGTAGCGTTAACACTGCCGACCCTGCATCTGGTGTGGTTTTAATGACCATCTTCAAGCCGTTTGCAAATCACAATGGGGCCAAATTGAATTTCGGTCGCGACGGTTATCTTTACTTTGGTACAGGTGACGGAGGCGGCGCCGGCGATCCCGGCAACCGGGCACAAAACGGCGACAGCCTGCATGGAAAATTTATCCGGATAGATGTAAACAATCCTAATCCTCCCTACTATTCAATTCCGCCGACTAATCCTTATATCAATAACCCGGCAATTCGCGACGAGATCATCGGGCTCGGACTTCGTAATCCCTGGCGGTGGAGTTTCGACAGGCAAACCGGTGACCTATGGCTCGCCGACGTTGGCCAAAACGTGCTGGAGGAGGTGAATTATTTACCCGCCGAAGACATACTCGACAAGAACTTTGGATGGCGCTGTTTTGAAGCCAGCCAGGTGTTTAACCCCAGTTGTGGCGCAGCACCAAACAATGTGGTTCCGATTTTTGAATACCCGCACAACAACGCCACGGGGGGATTCTCGATCACCGGAGGTTATGTTTACCGCGGAACCGAGTTTCCTTCGCTGCAGGGCTACTATATTACATCTGATTATGTGAGCAACAACGGCTGGCTCATCAGCAGATCGGCAACGGGTGGTTGGAACACCAGCTTGCAAACCGGATGGGCATCCCGCATCTCCAGCTATGGCGAAGGAGAAGACAGTGCTTTATACGCGGTTTCGCTGTCAAGTGGCACCTTATACAAGGTAATCGCATCCGGCGCCCTGCCGGTTAAGCTACTTTCGTTTACAGGCAGCATCACCAATGCATTACACGAACTGAAATGGGCGGTTGCCGACGAAGAAAAGGGCACCATTTATCATCTGGAAAAAAGAACAGCTCCTGGTTCTCCCTTCAAAGAAGTTTACAGCCAAATGGCAACCGGCTCCCAGGGATCTAACTCCTATCGCCAGGTACTCGCAGGAACGGAAGCTTCTTTTTACCGTTTAAAAACCGTCACCCCGGCAGGACAAACCATGTACTCTTCTGTCGTTTACCTGAAGGCTCCAGGCGACCGGAACCATCCAAAAGCAACTGTTATCGGCGACCAGCTGGTAATCAGTTTACCTGCAGAAGCCCGCGGTATAAGTGTTTTCGATGCTTCGGGAAAACTGATCAACCGCCAGGTGAACACCGCCAGAACAGGAACGATGAATGTGCCTCTTGCACAGGTTTCCAGGGGTGTTATCATGGTGAAGATTGATCTGGGCAACGAAACTGTTCAACTCAAAACGATTTATTAGTGGTTGACCAAATCAGGGACCAGGTGAAGAAAGGGTTAGGGACAGGACTCCTGTTCGGGGATCAGCAACTACAATACATTCGAAGCTGCCGGCAGCTTCTTGCCATGAGTGAAATCAAGATCTTCGTTGTTTAGGGGTAAGTCTCAAAGCATAACTGTCCACTCCTAACGCTTAACTCATCACCCAACACCCCTACCTTTGCGTCGAAAAATTCTTTCACATAAACCATAACTAATTTACAATGAAAATTACAGTAGTAGGCGCCGGGGCGGTTGGCGCAACCTCTGCCGACAACATTGCCCGCAAAGAACTCGCGGAAGAACTGGTCTTACTCGACATCAGGGAAGGTTTTGCAGAAGGTAAAGCTTTGGATATAACACAAACTGCTGCTTTGCTTGGTTTCGACACCCGTATTTCCGGCAGCACCAACGACTATAGTAAAACTGCTGGTAGTGATGTGGTGGTGATTACTTCAGGCTTGCCACGCAAACCTGGTATGACCCGTGAAGAATTGATTGGAACCAACGCAGGTATTGTAAGTGGAGTTGCTGAAAATCTGCTCAAGCATTCACCGGAGGCGATCGTTGTTGTCGTCAGCAATCCGATGGATACCATGACTTACCTGGCCCTTCAAAGTACAGGGTTACCAAAAGAACGGATCATCGGTATGGGCGGCATCCTCGATAGCGCCCGGTTCAAGTGCTACCTCAGTGCGGCCCTCCAATGCAGCGCTAACGACCTTAACGCAGTTGTAGTTGGCGGACACGGCGACACGACAATGATCCCACTGATAAGGCTGGCTACATGGAACAGCATTCCCGTTACAAATTTCCTGAGCCCCGAGCAGCAACAGAAGATCGTTTCCGATACCATGGTCGGCGGCGCAACACTTACAAAAATGCTTGGAACAAGTGCATGGTATGCTCCCGGTGCTGCAGTTGCTGCACTCGTTGAAGCGATCGTACGCGACGAAAAAAGATTATTTACCTGCAGCGTAAGCCTCAACGGCGAATATGGACAAAGCGATATTTGCCTTGGCGTTCCCGTAATACTAGGCAAAAAAGGTTGGGAGCAAATTGTCGACTTCAAACTTAACGAAGAAGAACAATCTGCCTTCAGCAAAAGCGCCGATGCAGTAAGAAGCATGAACGACGTACTTAAAACATTATAATAAAAACCTCGCGAAAAAGCCTCAACTCATGTTGAGGTTTTTTTCCTTCCTTTTGGGACGACGACTTGCAAGGCCTGTCTCGCAGATGCCATTGCGGCGAAAGCCGTGCGAAGAGATACGATCAAACAAATACATTACAGTTGACAATACACTGCTTGCTATACGGATGTTAATTTGGTAGCCGGCTTTTGTACACCGATAGGACGGTGGTTGCGACGCTCCGTTCGAATGTATATTTTCATGGCAACAATTTATAAGCGGCCCCGGTACTATGATGCATTCAGACCCGAGTAAATACAACAGTTTCCGTATGTACTCCTGATTACCCCAACAGGGATCACGGCAATTTAAAACAGCGGGTACGTAGTAAACAAGATGATCTCGAAGGTCCGTTTTACCCCATTAAAGCTCTGTAATCAGTGGCTCTGCCACCGGTTGCAATCGCTTTTTTTCTACCACTAATTTATACTTCACCATATCAATCTCGTTTTCGCTTTTTGCGATGATGACGGTTGCTATGGTATTTCCGATGAAGTTGATGATTGCCCTGCCCTCGCTCATAAAACGGTCCACCCCTATTAGCAAAGCCAATCCCTCCAGGGGAATTACGTCAAGTGCCGCAAGCGTGGACGCGAGTACAATAAAGCCACTTCCTGCAACACCTGCTGCACCCTTGCTCGTGAGCAAGAGTATGCCGATAATCGTCAACTGTTGACCCATTGAGAGGTCAATGTGAAATACCTGCGCAAGAAAAATAATACTCATGCTCAGGTAAATAGTGGTACCATCCAGGTTAAAGCTATAACCCGTTGGGATCACCAGTCCCACCACTTCTTTTTCGCATCCCGCATCGGTGAGCTTCTGCATAACGGAAGGCAGCACTGCCTCACTGCTGCTGGCGCCAAGTACAATTAAAATTTCTTCTTTAATGTAACCCAGCAGCTTCCATAAACTCACCCCGAAATACCAGCATAAAAGATTAAGCACAACAAATATGAAGAGGAAACCGGTAAGATAAAAGGTGATCAGGAGTTTGCCTAATACTGCGAGTGTTGCGAAGCCGAACTTACCTATGGTATATGCCATTCCTCCAAAAGCACCAAGCGGGCTCAGCTTCATAATGATTTTGAGAACATTAAAAAGCACCTTGTTGATCTTATCAAATGTGATTAGCAAGCTGTGTCCGGACGGGCCTAACATTTTCAAGCCGATTGCAAACAGGATACTAAAAAACAACACTTGCAGGATGTCGCCTTTTGCAAATGCATCCACAATGTTCGAGGGAACGATATGGGAGAAGAACTCACCCCAATTCAGCCCCTCGGCCTGAGTTCCTATTGTATTAACCTGCTCGTTAGGCGTGCCTGTAAAGGGAACTCCCGCTCCCGGTTTTACCAGGTTTGCGGTTACAAGGCCGATAACCAGGGCAAGTGTCGTAACCACCTCGAAATAGATTAACGCCTTCAGCCCTACCCTGCCTACTTTCTTCATATCCCCGGCACCAGCGACGCCTGATACGATCGTAAAGAATATAACGGGCGCAATGACCATCCTGATCATGTTCAGGAAGGTTTCACTAATCAGTTTGGCGGTTGGTGCAAAGCCCGGAAACTGCCAGCCGACAAATACCCCGGCGATTATACCAATGATTACCTGAACATATAAAACCCGTAGATACTTCATTTTATCGCATTAACATTAGTCGGCCACCAGGTATAAACACTAATTCTGCACACCTTTATAAATGTGCAATATACTTTGCTAAAGACAACCTATATGCGGGTAAAAAGAAAATCAAATTGATGTTAGCATTGGCCGGCTGCACATCAAATACTTTCAGCATATCTCAGTTAAACCAGGCAGCACTATAGTATACCTGGTGTTTCGGGCAGGAAACAAGTATAAGAAGTCGTTTTTCTGACCACCCCTACAGGTTACCCACTATTACGTAGCAACTGGCATCTGCTAATAATTTAAGCCTATAAGGATTTGTAATTATGTTGATAGCCGTTGAATGGGAACATTACAAGACACCTACGGTTAAGCGGGCATTCAGCGGTAAATGGGTTGCCATAATCAACAACAAACAATGCTGATCATCGAAAGTGAAACATTTTGTGTACGCCACTTTACAAATGCAGACGCTGTTTTTATTTTGTGCTTTTTACTCCAACATTTTTTATTAAACCCATTCGCGACATTAACATCAGCACCCGGTAACAGGCAGCGGACTGTTTACACGGATGCTATAACCGGCCACAAAAAACGGATTTTGATTTGGGTTAAGTTGCTG
>JASLBT010000201.1 GCA_030146445.1 Segetibacter sp.
GAAGTAGTTGTTGTAACTCTCTAGGGGTTTGTCGCCGATAATTTGAGGCGAACCGGCATTCAGAAATTGAACGTCATAAGCATGTGATCTGAGTGTGCGCGAAGGTTTAGGCTTAGGCGCGCTGGCTCCTTTGGCGGTTACCCCGGGTGGTTCAGAACCATGTGCATGGCCATGGAAGTACTCCGCCATCTCCTGCAAGTCGTGCAGGTTATGCTGCACTACCCTGAAACCATGACGTTCCAGGAAAAAAGCGCCGGCGCTCATATCGCTTTTGAACTGTACCCTGGAATCCCACTGTCCTTTGTTCTCAATAAATTCAAGGTTTGAATAAGATTGGGAGTAAGATGAAAAAGAAATAAAAAGAATAAGGAAAACACAACCGGATAATAGGGGATTTTTCAATCAGGAAATTTTTTAAAAGTTACAACTTAAATACGGTAAATAATGAAAGTGCCGGTGTCTGATAAGCGTAATAATTGGCCAGGTATTGCCTGCAGTTCAGCAGTTACGATATCTTGCTCCAAACCGTCTTGCCTTTTTGCATAACGAGAAAATTTTTCAAAGCAAGATTCCCAACCGAATTTAAGTCTTCATCCCTGTTCAGTAAACTTTCAGCTTCAATTTTAGCATTTTCTAAGAGTTCTTTATCGTTGAGCAGACTTGCGAGCTTGAAGTTTAACACGCCGCTTTGCCTTGTACCTTCAATGTCGCCGGGGCCACGCAACTCCAGATCCTTCTCTGCAATTTTAAAACCATCGTTTGTCGCACACATGATCCCTATTCGTTCGCGGGCTTCGTTACTCACTTTATTGCCCGTAAGCAGGATACAGTAACTTTTTTCTGCCCCCCTGCCTACCCTGCCGCGTAATTGATGCAGTTGAGACAAACCGAATTTCTCCGCACTTTCGATTACCATAACCGTCGCGTTTGGTACGTTCACACCTACTTCAATAACTGTTGTGCTCACCATGATCTGAGTATCGCCGGAAACAAAACGTTGCATATTTGTTTCTTTTACATCAGGCGGCTGCCGGCCATGAACCATACTGATCCAGTACTTTGGCTCAGGGAAAAATGCTTTCACGTGTTCATAGCCGTCCATGAGGTTTTCGTAAGCCAGCGACTCGCTTTCCTCAATCAGCGGAAAGATGATGTAAACCTGCCTGCCTTTATCTATCTCCGAGCGTATGAAGTCCATTACTTTAACCCGGTGCATTTCGTTTCGGTGCACGGTAGTGATGGGATGCCTTCCCGGTGGAAGTTCATCCATCACACTATAGTCGAGGTCGCCATACGCGGTCATTGCGAGCGTACGCGGTATCGGCGTTGCCGTCATCACCAAAACGTGCGGGTGGATGGCCGCTTTCGCCCAGAGTTTTGCCCTCTGCGCAACCCCGAACCGGTGCTGTTCATCGATGATCGAAAGGCCCAGGTTCAGAAATTTCACGGGGTCTTCGATCAGTGCATGAGTTCCGGTAATCATGTGCAATGAACCATCTGCCAGTTGTTTCAGTATCTCCCTTCGCTCTGCGGCTCGTGTACTTCCCGTAAGCAGCCTGATATTCACCGGCATGTCCTTTAACAGTTCTTTGATGCTGTGGTAATGTTGGGTCGCCAGGATTTCAGTAGGCGACATAATGCAACTTTGGAAGCCGTTATCAGCCGCCAACAGCATGGTTAAAAGGGCAACGATCGTTTTTCCACTGCCTACGTCGCCTTGCAACAGGCGGTTCATTTGGGTGCCCTTGAAGGTATCGGTTCGTATTTCCTTTAGCACGCGTTTTTGTGCGCCTGTGAGTTCAAAGGGCAAGTGGTTATTGTAAAAGTCATTGAAGTATTCGCCCACTTTCCCGAAAACAACACCTTTGCTGTAGCGATGCCGCTGCAGCCTGGTGATGCCAAGCCTGACCTGCAAAATAAACAGCTCTTCAAATTTAAGCCGCTCAAGTGCTTTCTCATAAGCCTGTTGATCTTTTGGCAGGTGAATAGCAACGAAAGCATCAAACCTGGGCATAAGCTGACGGCGTAAAAGAATGGGATCAGGAAGATTCTCCTGGATGTCTTTGGCAGACAACAGGGAAATTAATGCCGATGTCAGCTTACCAATCTGTTTTCCACTCAGCCCCCGCGCTTTGAGTTTTTCAGTGGTGGGGTAAACCGGCTCAAGGTGATTTTTGCCGTCGGCCATAGCCGGTACAAATGCCTCGATCTCGGGGTGACTGATCTGTGGTTTACCATTGAAAAAACTAATCCGGCCAAAAACAAGGTATTGGCCACCCGGAGTGAGATTTTTTTCAGCCCAATGTATTCCCTGGAACCAGCAGAGTTCCAGGATTCCCGACTTGTCGCGAAGGTTGGCTACCAAACGCCGGCTGCGGCTATCACCGAGTATCGACAGATTTTCGAGTTTACCCGCCACCTGTATATATTCGGTTCCCGGAGTGATATCGGAGATCCGGGAGATCCGGGTACGATCGATGTGGCGCAGCGGGTAGTGCTCCAGCAGGTCGCCAAAAGTAAATATGCCGAGTTCTTTCTTGAGCATATCGCCTTTAAGCGGACCAACGCCTTTCAGGTATTCAATCGGGTTGTCTAAAATCGATGGGGCCGTAAGCTGTTTTTTTGTAAAAGTAAGAAAGCAGTTCAATTGTTCACGGTAAGCTGAACCAGCACGGCTTTACAAGCCTGATAGTGCGATTTAGTTGTTGGGCACGCCTCTCCGGGTGGTTGACGAAAAAAGTTTGTATGACGGTTTATTCCTGATCATACCAACTGTGTGTAATCTATCTATGTCGTTAATTGAGTTGAACTCCCAACGCGGCGAATAGTATTGTTGCCGTAAAAGTGAGTGACACAACCGGAGCCGGTAGAAGTACTTCAGCTGGTCCCATAAACAATATGCTCAACAGCAATAATTGTTTATCGAAGAGAGAAAAACAATTTGACTGTTCATTGATGGACGAAAGTAAGTTTACCTACTGTTATCACGATTATCAGTCATCGAATGTTCAAGTTAAAAACTCCTCCTGTTTAACGCCCCGGTCTTTTTATCCATTGCTTATCTTCGCCGTTTTCTATGGAAGCAAAAAAAGCAATTGTAATGAGCGGTATCAGACCTACCGGCTATTTACACCTGGGCAATTATTTTGGCGCAATTCGAAACTACGTGCGCATGCAGGATGAATTCGAGTGTTTCTTTATGGTGGCGGATCTTCACTCACTGACCACACATCCCGACACAAAAGAACTTCGGTCGAATGTTCACCGGGTTCTTGCTGAAAATATCGCCTGCGGACTTGACCCCGACAAAGCAGCGTTCTATTGCCAGAGCCATGTTTATGAAACGTCTGAACTATACCTTCACCTGACTATGCTGGCGTACAAAGGCGAACTTGAGAAAACCGTTACGTTTAAAGAAAAGGCCCGACAACATCCCGAGAACATCAATGCGGGCCTTCTTACCTACCCGGTTTTACAGGCAGCTGATATATTGATACACCGGGCATCGCTTGTACCGGTCGGCAAGGACCAGGAACAGCACCTCGAAATGGCGCGCACCTATGCAAACCGGTTTAACCACCGTTACGGCACCGTTTTTCCTGAGCCGATGGCTTTTAACTACAGCGAGGAACTCATAAAGGTGCCCAGTCTTGATGGTACCGGTAAAATGAGTAAAAGTGAAAATCAAATGTCGACCCTATACCTGGCAGACAGCGATGAACTGATCAGGAAAAAGGTGATGAAGGCGAAAACAGATAGCGGTCCCACAACGCCGCAGGCAGAAAAGCCAGATTATATCGCCAACATTTTTTTGCTGCTTAAACTGGTTAGTAACCCTGACATTGTAAAGAAGTTTGAACACGACTACGACAATTGCACGATTCGCTACGGCGACCTGAAGAAGCAACTTGCAGAAGACATGGTAAACTTTATTGGTCCGATTCGTGAAAAGGTCGATGCAATTATAAAGGACGAGACTTACCTTAAAGACGTTATGGAAAAAGGTGCTGCAAAGGCCAGGACGAGTGCAATGGCCACGATGGCACTCGTGCGTGAAGTGGTGGGGCTAAATTATTATTAGAAGCACATACATAAAGCCCGGTTATAACGATAAATTGATTTCCTTTATCAGCATTTGAATGCAGGAACCACTCACACTATGGCAAAATTGAAAAAACCAAAACACATTGCGGTTGCGGGTAACATTGGAGCAGGCAAAACCACACTAACGGAAGCACTTAGTAAACACTATAGATGGATCCCGCAATTTGAGGACGTGGCCAACAATCCCTACCTGAACGACTTTTATGAAGACATGCCACGGTGGAGCTTCAACCTGCAGATCTATTTTCTGAACAGCCGTTTGAACCAGCTACTCGAAATACAACGGGGGACCGAAACCATCATCCAGGACAGGACGATTTACGAAGATGCAAATATTTTTGCGCCCAACCTGCACGATATGGGGCTAATGAGCAAACGTGACTTCGACAATTATTACCAATTCTTTCAAACGTTGAAGTCGATGGTGCAACCCCCCGACCTGCTCATATACCTGCAGGCAACTGTACCTACACTGGTAGGGCAGATACAAAAACGCGGACGTGAGTATGAAGAGAACATCCGGTTAGACTACCTGAAAAAGCTTAACGACTATTATAACAAGTGGATTGGAAGTTATAAAGAAGGGCCTTTACTGGTGATAGATGTTGATAAAAACAAATTCGCTGAAAACGACGAGGACATGGGCGAAATCATCAACAAAGTTGACGCATTGCTTTTCGGATTGTTTTAGCACTTAAACGCAATAAGTCAAAAAAACCGGGGTAGTTGCCGGCGTTTTAATGATAAGCTTAGTTGATTACCGGAGCCGCGCTTTTTATTTCGAAGCTGACCCCATCCTCGTATTTGCGGAAATTATTTACAAATTCCAACGCAAGTGATCTTGCTTTATCGTTGTAAGCACCTTTATCCTTCCAGGTATTTCCCGGGTTGAGGATTTCTGAAGGTACACCTGGGCACTCTTTAGGCATTAACATACCAAACACGGGATGAGGCTCAAATGCCACCTCGTCAAGTTTGTCGCAAAGTGCAGCCGTAATGATCGCCCTGGTGTAGGCAAGTTTAATTCTTTGACCGACACCGTACGCCCCGCCGCTCCAGCCGGTATTGATCATCCATACGTTCACCCCATTTTCTTTTAACTTCTTACCGAGCATTTCTGCGTAAAAGCCCGGATGCAATGGCAGGAAGGGCGCGCCAAAACATGCGCTGAAGGTTGACTTAGGTTCAATTACCCCCGTTTCGGTACCGGCGACTTTTGCCGTATAACCACTGATGAACTGGTACATTGCCTGCGCTGGCGATAGTTTGCTGATAGGTGGTAAAATACCATATGCATCCGCCGTTAAGAAGAAGATATTTTTGATGTTGTGACCTACCGAAGGCTCAAGAGCGTTGCTGATGAAGTACAGCGGGTAGCTCACCCGTGTGTTTTCGGTAATTGTTTTATCGGAGAAATCAATCGTATTTGTTCCCGGAAAGAACCGGGTGTTTTCAACAAGGGCGCCTGGCCTGATGGCATGAAAGATCTCGGGCTCTTTATCCTCGCTGAGGTCGATTGTTTTGGCATAGCAGCCCCCTTCGAAGTTGAAGACCGTGTCGTCTCTCCAGCCATGCTCATCATCCCCGATCAGCATCCGTTGGGGATCGGCACTAAGGGTTGTTTTACCGGTTCCGCTTAATCCGAAAAATATCGCCGTATCACCGGCACTGCCCACATTGGCACTACAATGCATGCTAAGTACATTTTTGTTATGCGGAAGTATAAAATTGAGGACAGAAAATATACCCTTCTTTATTTCACCAGTGTAGGCTGTCCCGCCGATCAACACAATCTTTTGTTCGAATGAGATTACCGCGAAATTGTGTTGCCGGGTACCATCTACAGCCGGGTCGGCCTTAAAACCAGGGGCGTGAATGATGTGCCACTCGGGCTCAAAGCTTTCCGTTTCATACTCGTTGGGCCGGATGAACATATTGTAAACAAAGAGATTACTCCAGGGATTTTCATTGATGACGCGAATGTTTAACCTCAATGCAGGGTCCGCACAGGCAAAAGCGTCACGAACCCAGATCTCGTCTTTGGCTCCGAGATAATCTATAACCTTCTTTCTGAGAATTTCGAATTTACCTGCGTCAAACGGAATGTTGAAGTTGTTCCAGTGAACAGCGTCTGTAGTGATGCTGTCTTTCACTATAAATTTGTCCTGTGGACTCCTACCGGTGAATTCGCCCGTTTCTACTACCAGGGCTCCGCTGTCATTTAGCGTTCCCTGGCCCAGCGCTACGCTTTGTTGTACCAGTTCGTCAGAAGAAAGTTGGTAATGAATATTCGGTGCAGCAGATAACCCGGTTTTTAAAAGGTTCCGGGTTGGAACCACAATGGTTGGAACGGACATATACAATCGCTGGTTTAGTAGAAAACAAAACTATTACTTTTTGAATTCATCTAACATCCCGGTTAAAAATCAGCAAAAAATGGAAAATATCTAGCTAGAAAGGGAAATGACTAGAGAATAACTAAACACATTGCAAGGGACACGCTGAAAGAACTTTACGTGCGGAGTAGTTTTTGTGAAATAATCGCAATTATAATTCCGGCGATTCACCCCAGCGATACCC
>JASLBT010000236.1 GCA_030146445.1 Segetibacter sp.
AAAAAGTCACCTTCTCCATAGATGTTGGTGATAAATGCTTTGCCCTCGTCGTTGGTCCGCCACACTTTAATCTTTCCCTTTATAACATAGAACAGGGCTCGTGGTCGCTGCCCTGGTTTATATAGTGCCTGCTTTTTGTGATAGGTGTTTACCTCCCGTTCATCCGACAGTAGCTCAACCTTTGCCGACAGCCTGACGTCGCTTATAAATTGGTTGAGTTCTTCGGTTCCGGATAGTTGCTCCCTCAGGCGATCACTTTTCCTGAGGCGAACTTCAATTGCGTTCAGGAGGTCTATACCGTCGAATGGTTTCGTGATGTAGTCGTCGGCGCCCATTTCCATGCCCTTGCGAAAATCTGCTTTCTCCGACTTCGCGGTCAGGAAGATGAAAGGGATGGCAGCTGTTTCCTTATGCTTGTTAAGGAGGTGGTACACGCCATAGCCATCCAGTACAGGCATCATGATATCGCATACAATCAGGTCGGGAATTTCCTTTATCGCAAGTTCTACTCCGGCCTTGCCGTTTTCGGCGGTGAGCACGTGGTAATTCGACAACTCAAGTATCTCTGCGGTATTCTCCCGAACCTCAAGGTTGTCTTCGATAATCAAAATCTTTTTCTTCATTGTGGTTAGCCTATTGGGGAAGCGTTATGGTGAAGATTGAACCTTCATTAAGTTTACTCATCAAGCTGATATTCCCATTCATCAGTTCGAGGTATTTCGATACGATGTGCAAGCCAAGCCCCGTACCCTGGATGTTTGATGCGTTTTTAGCGCGAAAAAACCTTTCAAACAAATGCTGCTGATCCTCTTCCGAAATCCCGATACCGCTGTCTTGTACACAAATGACGAGCTGGTCTTGCCGGGTCAACCCGGAGATGATGATAGTTGCAGGGGCCGGTGAAAACTTGATCGCATTTGATACAAGGTTGATCAGCATATTCCGCAGGAGCTGCAGGTCGGCATAAACAGGTTTGTCAAAGTTGCTGCTGTACTTTACCTGCTGGCCGTGTGTAAGCATGGGTTCAAACTCCTGCACAAGTTCATGAACCATTTTATCGAAAGTATCAGCCGGTATCCATTGCATCCTTGTTTGTACAAGGCCTTCTTCCAGCTTGCCGAGCGAAAGAAAGTCTTCCAGGATGTTTTTCATACCTGCGACCGCACCCCTGATGCGGTAAAGGTGTTTTTCGGTTTTTGGATTATTGTTATCGCCAAGGTACTTTTCGAGCAGGTAGGTAGAAGAAAGGATGGTACTTAAAGGCGTTCGGAATTCGTGTGAGGCCATCGTCACAAAACGCGATTTTAGCTCACTAAGCTCTTTCTCGGTTTCGAGAGCCTGGCTCAGTTCCTGTTTTGATGTTTCCAGTTCGGTTAGTGCCTCGCGAAGCATCTTAGTGCGGTCGGCTACCTTTTGTTCCAGGTCAGCATTCAATTTTTTTATCTCGGTGCTTACCTTTTCGAGTTCCCTTGTTTGTTCAAGCATGAGGCTCTCGTGCGACTTTCGAACGGTGATGTCGATTACAAAGGCAATTACAAACATTTCATTGTTGATGGCATAATGGCTTAGGCTCACTTCAACAGGAAAGGTAGAACCATCCTTTTTTTGGGCGTAAAGATCCCGCCCATGTCCCATTGCCCTGGGGGCAGGATCGCGGTAGTATTGTTCCCGATAATTAACGTGAGTTTTATGAACCGGCGCCGGCAAAAGCAGCTCCACTGCTTTGCCAAGAACTTCAGCTTTCGGGTAGCCAAACTGGCTTTCAGCATAGCTGTTGAAGTTGATGATTTCGCCGCGCTGATTGGTGACTACGATACCGATGGTGGCAAAATTAAACAAGGCCTGAAACTGGTCGGCGTTGTTGGCGTAACTGGTATCGGTGTTTTCCATATGGTTCATGGGCATAACAGCATCTTCAGCTGACCGGCCCGTTGGTTTTAGCCGGCCAAAGTTATTGGATTTTTCGGCCTGGTGGCGCTGGTAAAGCCAGTGTAACAAAGTAAAAACCGGCATTGGATACAACACCTGCGCAGCCCCCGCCCGGGCAGTCGGCCGTCCATGATGAGCTTTAGGATATACCGCCAATAAGCATTGAACCAACTTATCAAACAATTGATTGATCAAACAATAAACTTTCTTTCTAATTGCTCGATTCCCGATACCTATATTGATGTATCATTACACCTGAACACAAAACTTTATAATTCTATTCGATGGGGCATACGGCCTACAATTTAAACAAGCAGATAAGGCTAAAAGGTTTGCTGAGTGGTTCTATCGGGAACCTGGTCGAATGGTACGATTGGTACGCTTATGCTGCATTCGCATTATATTTTGCGCCGGTATTTTTTCCTAAGGGAAATGCTACTGCCCAGCTGCTAAGCACGGCAGCAATATTCGCGGTTGGGTTTCTAATGCGACCATTGGGTGGATGGTTATTCGGCACGCTTGCAGATCGCAAAGGCCGAAAAACAGCAATGACGATCTCCGTGCTGCTCATGTCATTTGGTTCACTGTTGATCGCGGTCACACCCGCTTATAACGCTATTGGCATTTTTGCTCCCGCACTCTTGTTAATTGCGCGCTTAATACAAGGCTTGAGTGTTGGTGGCGAATATGGAACGTCCGCTACCTACCTCAGCGAGATCGCAACCACCGGCAGTCGTGGTTTTTATTCCAGTTTCCAATATGTAACACTGATCGGGGGACAATTAATCGCGCTGGGCATACAGCTTCTTTTACAACGCGTGTTTTTAAGTGCGGCCGAACTGGAGCAGTGGGGCTGGCGCATCCCTTTTTTCATCGGGGCAGTCCTGGCCATAGTCGCTTATTACCTGCGACGCAACATGGAAGAGACCGTTGAAGTGAACAATAGAACATTCGAAGCAAAACAGAGGGGCTCGATAAAGGTGCTCTTTCAAAAACACCCCCTGGCTGTGGCAAAGGTGGTTGGGCTTACCCTCGGTGGCACGCTCGCTTTTTATACCTATACCACGTATATGCAAAAGTTCCTCGTCAATACCGTACACCTTACGAGGGACCGCTCAACCATTATTACATTTTGGTTGATGCTGATTTATGCCGGCCTGCAGCCATTGTTCGGATGGTTAAGTGATCGTTATGGAAGAAAACCCTTCCTGCTTGGTTTTGGTATTTTTGGTACCATTTGCACAGTGCCGATCTTAACGGCACTAAGTGGGGCCACTTCTGAATGGTCGGCGTTCCTGCTGATCCTTGCAGCCCTGTTCATTGTCAGTGGTTATACGTCCATCTGTGCAGTCGTTAAAGCCGAAATGTTTCCTTCGGAGGTGCGGGCACTTGGGGTGGGACTGCCATATGCCCTAACAGTCGCTGTCTTTGGGGGCACCGCTGAATATTTCGCACTATGGTTCAAAAACGCCGGCTACGAGTCTTACTTCTATTGGTATGTTACCGGCTGCATTTTTATTTCGCTGGTCACCTACGCCTTTATGCGGGATACTAAAAAAACATCGCTGATGGATCGGGAAGTGACTGCTGTTTAGCCGGCACTGCAATTGCCACCTTCCGGGCAGCTTCAGCTTTAGCGGTCATTTTTTTGTTCATTCGTGGCACTACCCGCTATCGAAGTTTTATCATAAACAGAATTTTTTTATGGCACCGGCAGACGGTCTTTGATTTAGCCCTGGTTGCGACGCTCCGTTTTGGGGGTAGTTCTTTGTTGATCGAAGTTGTCTGCATATGCCAATGCTACCCCGCTTAACCCTTCCGCTGATATCGCTTTCAACGTCGCGTCAATTGCACTTTCTGCCGGCCTGCTGATGAAATAAAATGCGTTCCACTTTACACCAGTGATCAATTCAGATCTGAAAAGTTTAAAGAAAGTTCAAGCTTGTGGAAATTAAAAACCGCTCGACATTGCTTTTCATTGCACGTATGTTCAGCAGTGAGACTCAAGCCTTGCGTATCTGTTGATCCCGGTTAATGCCGGAGATACACGCGGTATTGCGTGTTTTGCCGTAGCTCTGCAATTTATTTCGAAACACAGCAATGCCGGGATAAGTTGTTTTAGGGCTAAATATATCCAGATTGCTCTTTTTACGGGCGCTTCAGGTGAACTTTGCATTATGGAGACACCGGTAAAACATGATGGTCCTAACTTGCCGGTCTTCCGGATTAAAGGTGTGGAAGAACTTTTCGCTTATGGTTTAAATCTTCCGGACGAAAAGTACCAGGGTCTTTTACAGCAAGACCGTGATACACTTATCGGCGATCTTGAAGTTTTGCTGACATATGCCGTTGACCACTTCGATGAACTTCAGCAACTGCCATCGGGGAATGCCTTTTTTGTGTGGCACGCATTTTTTCTCCTGGTAGACCTGAACGCAACAAGCGGTATTACCAGCATTGCATATCTGCTTAAAGGAGATGACAATCTCGTGAAGTATTATCTTGGTGAAGAACCGGAGGACGTGGTATGCCATGTGCTATACTTTCTTTCCGGAAAGCAACTGCCCGTGCTCGTTGATATTTTCAAAGCAAAAAAGGATGAACTTGTTGTAAGGTTCGCCATCCTGGAAGCACTTCAACAACATGCACTCAGGCAGCCGGCGAACACGGCACAAGTTGAAGCATGCCTTAACGATCTCGTGAGCTTTTTAACTACCCGTATCAATGAAGACGACGTGTTTATTGAAGAGGTGACTGAACACCTCCTAAAGGTTATTGCTCAGTTACAACGGGGGTTGTTGACCGACAAGGTAAAGCAATTGGTCGAGGAGAAGCGACTGCCCCTGTACGACGACTTTAACTGGAGCGATTTTGAACAGCAATTCCGTGTCGCCGAACAGCAGGATGCTTCGCTGTTGGTTTATTCCAGAACCAGGAAAGAATACAACGCAGAACGCGAAACATCCTGCGCCGACAAAGGTGGTAATGTGGCTGATGACGAATATCCTGATGTGCTGGAGTCGCTAAACTTGCTTGAAAAAGGCCGTGCAAAAGCAACACCTCCGGCACAGCCAGGAAACACCGGGGAACCTCCGGAAAACCCCGAATGACAACGATGCATTGGGCAGCGATGATGTTTACATCGGCATCGATGTGCCTGCGTTAATGCCGGGTTACCCGCATACGTAGTAAATCTATTTGGTTACGACAAGATTCTTTTGGATGATTCCGTCCGGTGTTTGCAGGCGACAGATATATGTTCCGGCAGGCAATCCTGCTGATTGAATTACCAGTTGCTTCGTTTCTCCCTTTTGAAGATTACCCGAAAAAATGGCCCTGGCGATACGTCCATGCAAATCGTAAAGGTTCAGGCTCGTGCGGCCATACCGGGGCGCAGTAAAGCGCATCGTAGCCTGGTTTCTCACGGGGTTCGGCGATAGGGTAAAGCCTATAGCTGCTTTGTGCTTTTCATCAGCTATCGTTCTTACCAATTCCTTCAGCGGTGAACGGCCATTTGATCTACACGTACCCAATAATGCACCATTATTTATTTCAACTCCAGCTGCGTTTCTTGCAACACACACGTCTTTGCCACTTTTGCAAAGTGGTATTTTCACTTCTTTGCTGTTGCCGCCCTGGCATGAAAGATCAGGTAACACTTCATAAAGCTTTTTTGCAATGGTGTAAGGATCCGTGCCCGTAAAGTTTGTTAAGATGGCAATGGTCATTTTACGATCCGGCTGGTACATCATCACCGATCTGTAGCCGGCCGAACTTCCGTTATGACCAATGAAATAGTCGGTGCTGCTGATCTTACGGTTCGACAAGATGCCGTATCCCAGGTAGTCTCCGTTTTCATCAGGTGTTGACGATACTGAATTCAACATCGTTTTGAGGGTTGACGCACTTGTGGCCTTTCCGCTAAACAACGCGTTGCCCCATTCCGCAAGATCAGATGCATTCGAGACTATAGCTCCACCCGTAAATGCAAGCGAGACAACCGCATTCAGCGGGAACCGGCTGTTGTTTGTATAAGCATTTGGAAAGGTCGCCTGGCCTGCTGCCAAAAACACCGGGTTAAATTCACTGATATTGCCATGTGGCGTCACCAGTATGCCCGGGCTTTGCTGGGCTTCGCGCCCGGCGAAATACATCGAGCTTAGGTTTAGGGGGTCAAAAAACCGATCACGAAAGTGCTGCTCGATCTTCTGCCCGGTTACGTTTTCGATAATGGCGCCAAGAATAATATAGTTCGTGCTGCTGTATCGCCGCTTAAGTCCCGGAAGGTCGACCTGGTGCACAAAAGGAATTGCCTCGTAAGCAGTCCATTCATGTTTGGGGTCAGAAGCCACGGCCACCTGCAACCGGGGTTCGGTGGTATGATCGGAGTAGCCACTCTCGTGTGCGAGCAGTTGCCGCAGCGTGACCGATGGTACCAGGTGGGGGTTAACTACGTTTAGAGGAAAATACGCACTTACCGGGTCGTCCAGGCTGAGCACACCCTCGTTCGCAAGATCAAGTACCAGTGCGGCGGTAAACGTTTTTGTGACGTTGAAAATTCGCGAAAGTGAATTAGGGATCATGGGAGTGCCGCCTGACAGCAAAGCATTTTGCCCATTGATGTTTCGCGCAGCAAAGCCGGTTGTTCCCTGCCATTTCGCAATTCCGTCTACACTAATCACTACATCCATGCCACCAACAAAGGAAGGGTTGGCGTTTTTTTGAAAACTGTCTAAAACGTGTTGTAAGCGGGTTGCTGCCGCTGGTGAAAAGCCTTGTGCAGAAATGTCGGGTAAGGGTGGTAACTGTATGATTAAAAAAGTCAATACACAGCAGAGCCATTTAAAAAACAGCGGTTTCATATTTATGATTTAACTAATGTAGAAAGAATGCCTTCTAACGGCAGGAGTTTTCAACGGAGGGGATATATCAGCTTATGTTAAGCTACGATTTAAAGCTGGTAAATGCAAATAAAAAGGGGATTGTTTTAGGGTTATTTTGGGTATGAGGAATTCGTTGGGAAGTTGAGAATTTGACTGGTTGATTAGCTGAAAGGTTGACTCGCTGCAGGCATATAACTGTTTCGCAAAAGATGTGGTTTATTGCACTGCAGTGGTTTTGCGTTTTACAATTTACATTCTGCACATCTGGCCGCGGAGAATTGGAGAAGCAGGGATGGGTGCAGAGGGTATTGAGTTATTGGGTATTGTGGTGAGAGGTTGATCAGTTGATAACTTGACACGCTCATCATTTGCAACGTGATCGGTCGAGGTCTTGAGAAGGAGGATAGGGGCTTTTTGTTAACGCTAATAAATGTATACCGTCGAATTTATTTTAGTGTAACGGTTACAACTACTGCCGTAAATATTTTTTTTATTTCATTTCTAATTCTCTAAATTATTTACTGTACTACACATGACATGATAATTTCACTAAAGCAGTTTTAACTGGCAATTTTTCTTTTGTAATATTTTCCCATTCATCGGTGCAGTAACCAAAATAGTGGCCCTATTTTTTTGCATTTTTTTATTTGAATTTTTCTCCCATTTTCATCAGTTAAATAATTACAAACAATTGCACTGGCTACATTTTAATTTTTAAATCGTTAATTTAATTGTTGATCACCCTATCAACGATAAATAAACCGTTTTGCCTCTTTTAAGCGGCGTGGTGGTGCGAACGATAAAAGATTCAGAACCGACCATTACC
>JASLBT010000314.1 GCA_030146445.1 Segetibacter sp.
TTTAGACGGCGTTCCCATCAACAACAGCGAAACGGGCAATGTTGGTCCGGGTTCAGGATCCAGCAGGCTTTCTGATATCGACCCCAACATTATTGAAAGCATCAACATATTAAAAGGTTCTGCCGCTTCTGCGCTTTATGGTGCCAAGGCAGCACGCGGTGTGGTGATGATCACAACAAAACACGGAAACAGCAATCGCAAAGCACAGCTAAACTTTACTACCCAGTACTCACTTGAAACGCCAATTCTGCCTGAAGTTCAGGACAAGTATGCCCTTGGTGATTTTGGTGTTTACGCCGACGGTGAAACAGTAAAAACAAGTACCGTTTGGGGGCCAAGGATCGACACACTCAGGGTGAACGGTGAACCGGTATTTTACAGGAACCCGATGAAAGATTTTTTTCGGAACGGGACAACCCTCACCAATACCTTATCGGTAAACGGCGGTGTAGGTAAATCAAACTATTACTTTTCTTATTCTTACCTCGACCAAAAGGGTACGGTGCCTAACAGCGATCTAAAACGGCATAGTGCATTCGCAAAGTATACTACGGCGATCAGCGACAAGTTTACCAGTGTTTTCCAATTCAATTATTCTTCATCGGTCAATCACCGGATCCCGGAAGGATACGACCTGATCAGCCCGATATGGACGATCTATACCGCGCCTTTTACCTGGAACCCTTTGCCCATTTATGATGCCCAGGGAAATCAGCGGTTATTCAGGGCATCCCGTAACAATCCCTATTGGGCGCTTGAGAATGCAAGCCGCGAATCGAGGGTGAACCGCTTTATTCCAACGTTTACATTAACCTATGCACCCACAAGCTGGCTAAGCATAACAGAACGCCTTGGTGCCGACATTTATGCAGATCAGACGAAATACTACGAGGCCCCCAGCACACTCGTAGGAACAACAGGTACAATTACCGATCGCAACGACAACTTCCGCCAGTTCAACCACGACTTGATTGTACAGGCAAATAAAACTTATGGCGATTTTGGCGTCAATCTATTGCTCGGTAACAATGTGCTATCTACTTATAGCCAGCAGTACAATATAACCGGAAGCGGGCTGACTATACCTTCATTTACGAACGTCACCAATGCAGCAACCATCGTAGCAAATCAAACCTATAGCCTGCAGCGAAAAGTTGGTTTTTATGGCCAGGCAAACGTTGACTACAAAAGGTTGCTGAACCTTTCGTTAACGGCCAGGTACGACGGTTCCTCTGTGTTATCCCAGGATAACAACTGGTATCCTTATGGTTCCGCTTCAATGGGCTTTATCTTTTCAGAACTGTTCTCGAGCAGGGTGCTCAATTTTGGTAAAGTCCGGGTTTCGTACTCTGCAGTCGGTAACGACAACATCGGTGCCTATAGCCTTACCACTCCCTTCCAACAGGCAACAAACTTTCCATTTAACGGAAGGGGAGGATTTCGCCTGACCAGCAACCTTGGGAACGCCGACCTGAGAAATGAACGCACCAATGAATTTGAAACAGGTGTGGAGATGCGATTTTTAACCAACCGTATCGGATTAGAAGCAAGTTATTTCAGCCGGCAGCACAACGACCTGCTCACGAGCAGTGTTCCCATTTCGTCGGCTACCGGTTTCAGCTCTACTACGCTCAATTCAGGTAATATGACCAACAAAGGGATAGAGGTATTACTGAGTGGCACACCGGTTAAAGCCGGAAAGTTCACCTGGGACATCATGTTGAACTACACAAAAATCAAAAATGAGGTAACAAAGGTCAATGCCGGTCTTACGAATATTTCAACCGGCCAAACCTTCGCTTTCGTTAGCCAGCCTTACGGAAGTTTCTACAATACCGGCTATGTATATAACGACGAAGGAAGAATAATGATCGATAAGGATGGTTTGCCCGTGGTAAGTGGCACAAAGATCATAGGCAACCTTCAACCAGACTGGCTCGGTGGTGTAAACAACTCTTTTCGTTATGGAAACGTCGCCCTGAGCTTCTTTTTCGACATGAGAAAAGGCGGAGACATCCTGAATTCGGATGATCGTTATGGCTATTTCTACGGCACACCAAAGGTTACTGAAAACCGGGAGGACAGGGTGATCTCCGGTATCAGCACGGTTGACAATAAGGAAAACACCAAGGTAGTTACCGCCCGCAATTATTACCAGCGTTTGAACCTGATTTATGAATCGATCATACAGGACGGCACCTACATCAAGTTGAGGAACGTAAACCTCTCTTACAATTTAAACCAAAAGTTCCTGCAAAGGACACCGTTCGCATCTGCCTCGCTAACTGCTACCGGCAGAAACCTTTGGATATATGCTCCCCATTTTACCGGGTCTGATCCTGAGGTAAGCACGTTTGGAAGCAGTAACGACTCACAAGGGGTTTATGGTTATTCTGTACCTACCTCGCGTTCCTACAACTTCACTTTAAGCGTCACACTTAAATAAGCCAGGTTTTTCCTGCGATCATTAAAAATCAACAGATGAAAAAGATTATTTATTCCTTCCTACTGATAACGACCATCTCGGGTGTGGGCTGTAAAAAGTTTGTCGACGTAAACAAAGATCCCAACCGTCCCGTAGAGGTTACAGAAAAATTGTTGCTTGCACCAATTGAGTATGCCATCACGCACAATATCGCTGCGGGTGGACCTGGTTCAGCGTTTGCACACCTGAACCAACTTATGCAGAATACCGCATTAAACCAGCCCATACCAAATGTTGGTACCTATAATTTCACGCCAACAGATTTCAACGAGGCGTGGAACAATGTATATGTGGTTTGCCTTCAAAACCTGCAAATACTCAAGGCGCAATCTGAAAAAAACGGCAACCTTAATTACACAGGGATCTCCAGGATACTTACTGCTTATACACTTGGCGTAGCTACCGATATGTGGGGCGATATACCTTACAGCCAGGCATTCAAAGGCAATGAGAATTTTCTACCGGCATACGATAAGCAGGAGGATATCTATAAAGAGCTTCAGTCGCTTTTAGATAATGGCATTGCCGACATCAATAAGAGTACCGGCATAAAACCAGGCAATGACGACATGTTTTATGCAGGTGATATGGCGAAATGGAAAAGGCTTGCATTTACGCTCAAGGCGCGTTATCACATGCACCTTACCAAGGTTTACCCGGCAGCTCAACAGGCAGATCTTGCCCTGGCTGCACTCGACAGCGGGATGATGGCAAACGCCGATGATCTGCGACTACAATACCCTGGCGCGGCAAATTCGGAGAACAGGTACAACCTGCTAATGCGCCCAGTGGAGACGCTTATTTTGTCGTCGACTATTGTCGATACTTTGCTGGCCAGGAATGACCCTCGTATCGGGCAATTGGTTGCACCAGCCAAAACTGACAACGTTTACCGTGGCAGGCAGATCGGCTACGTTGGACCACTACCGAACCTGAATATCTTTTCGGTTATCGGGCCGTTCTATGGCAATGCAAATTCCCCGCTGTTCCTGGTAACTTATTCGGAGGCGCTTTTCTTACGTGCTGAAGCAACCCTTATCAAATCAGGCGCTGCAGCTGCACAGCCTGTCTATCAAAATGGAATACGCTCGCATATGACCAAATTGGGCATAAGCGCCACCGCAACAAACGACTACATCAATGCAAGGGGTACACTCAATGCAGAGAACGCATTGCAGCGTATTATGGAGGAGAAAAACATCGCCAACTTCCTTTCTGTTGAAAACTATAACGACTGGCGCCGGACGGGCTTTCCACTGCTCACACCGCCGCCAAATGCCTTGTCTGAAACACCAAGGAGATTCCTGTACCCACAAAGTGAAATCAATACCAATCCTCAACCTCAACACAGCGCAAAACTTACCGACCGCGTATGGTGGGATAAGTAGGTTGATGAGTTGATAAGTTGATTGGTTGACAAGTTAGATCAACCAACAAGCCGCGGAACTATTCTGCGGCTTGTTGGTTTTATTGAAAGATGCATTAGCAATCAATGATGAACTATGAATGATGAGGTATGAACGATGAGACTCTCGTGTTAAACTCAAAGATTGATGTGGTGTAGTTAACAGCATTTTTTGGGTACTAGCTGAACGAATGCTTTTGATCATCGCTGTGCATGCCCTCCCAAAGCATTGGGTATTGGTGGTCACGCAGGGGCTTGTACTGTATAGGAGTATTGGGCAAATCAATCGAACAAGCGGCGTAACTAAACGACAATGAAATTATGAATGATGAGGTATGAACGATGAGACTCTCGTGATAAAATAAAAAATTAACGTGGTGTACTTAACAGCCTTTCCTGGTTAAG
>JASLBT010000323.1 GCA_030146445.1 Segetibacter sp.
ATTTGTAATTATGTTGATAGCCGTTGAATGGGAACATTACAAGACACCTACGGTTAAGCGGGCATTCAGGGGTAAATGGGTTTCCATAATCAACAACAAACAATGCTGATCATCGAAAGTGAAAGATTTTGTGTACGCCACTTTACGAATGCAGACGCTGTTTTTATTTTGTGCTTTTTAATCCAACATTTTTCATTAAACGCATTCGCGACATTAACATCAGCAGCCGGCAACAGGCAGTCGACTGTTTACAAGGATGCGAGAACCGGCCAAAAAAGGGATGACGGGATTTACGTTGGGTTGCTGATCAGATGGGTAACAGCCAGAAAACACAAGCAGCCATCGCCTGGGGCAGTTTTGTTAAAATATCCGGCACTTAGCCGACTTTTCTTTTAGACATTCTGATTTAAGGCTTTGCGTCATTCCTGTAACTACATCAAATTAGGGAATAATATAAGCAATCGAGTTTGATTGCACTCCACTTGTTCGGAATCCCCTTCGAACACCGAAGGCACAAACATTGAATATTACATTCTTTTAATTCAAAACTTTTAAGCAATGGCCGATTTACATGTTCAACCAAAAAAGAAATCTATTTTGCCCTGGATTCTTTTAGTCCTGGGTATTCTTGCACTCCTTTTTTTCCTACTACGCGGATGCAATAACGACGACACTGCCGCTGCAGCAGGCGACACCACAGTTGCAGCTACCACTACTCCCGACACCGGTGCTGGCGGAACAAACACCTGGAGCGACGTTGATTTTAATGCTCCTGAGGCTACGTATCCGGAAATCACCGACAAAAACATCAGTGTGCGGGGAAATGACCGATACAGCATTTACGGCATAGGCGAAAACATCCTTTTTGATGAGGGAAAGGCTACCATCAGGAGAGATGCGGAGCAAAACCTGCGTCAGATTACGGGTTCTATTAACCAACGTTATAAAGGATCACAATTGCGGATATATGGTTATACCGATGCAGTTGGAAGCGCAGGATACAACAAGGAATTATCGGAGCAGCGCGCCCGGGCCGTAAGCGATTGGCTTAGTTCGAATGGCAATATCAGCAAAGACAACATTTCACTGGAGCCAGTAGGCGAAGCCCGTCCGGTTGCATCAAACGCTACCAGCGAAGGTCGTCAGCAAAATCGTCGGGTTGAAATTGTCGCCCGGGGAAATCAGGGTGGCGATCAACAGTAAATCGCCTTTGGAACGCACAACTTAATTATTAACCGTGGGTAGAAACCCTCTTCTAAATTAACCGTTATGTCAACAGAAAATAGCACAAACCGGAACCTTAAGGAATTAAGTGGAAGTAAGTATGAAATTGTAGACGGAGAACCAGACATCAGGGGATGGGAAGTAAGAGATGATAATGGCAAAAAGATCGGAAAAGTAAAAGAACTTTTATTTGATGAAAGTTCCCGTAGGGTAAGGTACCTGATCATGAATTTCAAGGATAACGATTTCGATATCGACACCGACACGGATCGTCGTGTGCTGGTGCCGATTGGTGTTGCCCGTTTACACGAAAAAGATGATGACGTTGTTTTGCCAGGTATAACCATTGCCCAATTGCAATCATTACCTGAATACGATGAAGATAACCTGACGCCGGAAAACGAGCACAACATTCGTAATGTGTTTGCCGGAGCCGGAGGTGCAGCGTTAGCAGGAGCGGCCTTAAATACAGGCGATAACGACAACACTTCTAACATCCATAGTGACGAAACGTTTTACGACCATGATCACTTCAACGAAGACAACCTGCTGAAAAACCGGACTGGTTCAGGTAATAGCAGCGAAACCATTCCTGTTATCCAGGAGGAACTACAGGTTGACAAACGTGAAGTGGAAACCGGCCGTGTTCGCTTAAGATCAAGGATTATCGAAGACCAGGTACAGGAAGACGTTCAACTTCGCGAGGAGAAGGTTCGTGTGGTAACTACTCCCGTTGATCGCCCGGCGAATAGCGACGACATCAGAGAAGAATCAATTGAAATGCTTGAAAAAGGCGAAGTTCCCGTTGTATCGAAAGAGGCCCGGGTTGTTGAGGAAGTAACCTTAAACAAGGAAGTGACCGAAAATGAAAAGACCGTTTCCGATACCGTAAGAAATACGGAAGTGGATGTTGAAAGAACAGATGGTGACGAGACCACCCGCGATAACCGGTTGTAAATAATCACCAACACAACTAAAAAAGGGGCCCACCATCGCGGCCCCTTTTTTTTATCATGGTAAACTGCCTGGGATGTTGTACCGAACCTTTGATCCAACCCGTGCTGAATACACCCAGGTTAAGCGCATCAATTGTATTTTAACCGGATAAATATCAGCGTTGTGAATAATTTCCCCCTCGGGACGCAAAGAATAGCGTTGCGTTCGTTTAAACCAACGGATATCGAATACGTTTACCGCGGTCTGTCAGACCCCGAGGTGATCCGGTATTACGGGGTTAGCTATGACAGTATGGAGGCAGCAAAAACACAAATGAAGTTCTACCACGATCTGGAACGGAATGATACAGGCCGATGGTTCGCGATTTGGTCAAAAACGACGGAGAAGTTCTATGGTGCTTGCGGACTCAACAACCTTGACCGGCAACATAAAAAAGCCGAATTGGGTTTTTGGTTGCTACCCGAAAACTGGAAGCAGGGAATAATCAGCGAAGCCCTTCCGTTGATCATCGATCATGCCTTTACGAACATGGATCTCCATAGAATTGAAGCCTTTGTTGAGCCGGAAAATGCAAATAGCAAAAAGGTGCTTACAAAACATCATTTTACATTAGAAGGTACAATGGTGGACTGCGAATTAAAACATGGGCGATTTATCAGCCTCCAAATTTATGCACGCTTAAACCCTCGTCATTTCAAAGCTCAGGAACGTTGAAATAAAGTGATCAGCGAAGTTTGTCTTTTTACGACAAATCTTTAAACCGGGTTATATCAAAGCTCATTTGGCATAACAGGAAGATTAATTGTAAAATGCTGCCTTAAAGAATGGGGATGTATTGCCGTCGCAGCGAACTTTAGCTCCTTTTTTTTGTACATTTAATATCCAGCTGATAACCCGGCAATTACATTGTTAATCGTACATCCTGCTTTGCAGAAACTCCTATCCCGTTATGCAAGAAGATTTAGAAAATGCATCGCTGTCCAACGACGAAAAAAACCTTTTAGAGGAACTCATGTCTGAAGACGACGAGAGTGCGGGTTTTGGCGCCCAGCGGCGGTCATTTTTGAAGCAGATGACAGCGGCAGGAGCAGCAATCCTTTTTTCTCAATTGATCGGTGAACAGAATTTGTTCGCCAACCCGGTTGATGAACCATTAATTGGTGACCTGCCGGCGTCGAGTATGGAAAACTCGGTGCGGGTTGCCTTTAAGGTAAATGGTGCACCGAAGGCCCTGAACGTTGATTCACGGATGACGTTGCTGGACACCTTGCGGGAGCGTCTTGAACTCACCGGGACGAAAAAAGGATGCGACCATGGGCAGTGCGGCGCTTGTACCGTAATTGTAGACGGTAAACGCGTATTATCTTGTCTTACCCTTGCAGCAAGTTGTGAAAACAAAACCGTCACAACGATCGAAGGGCTTGCAAAAACCGGAAAGCTGCACCCAATGCAGGCCGCTTTTGTAAAACACGACGGCTTTCAGTGCGGCTACTGCACCCCGGGTCAGATTTGTTCAGCCGTAGCCTTGATGGACGAGGCCAAAAATGGAGAAATCAGCTATGTAACCGCTGATGTTAGAAAGAAGGTGACTGCCCTGCAACTTTCCGACGCCGAGATTCGTGAGCGGATGTCGGGGAACCTCTGCCGCTGTGGGGCATACCCCAATATTGTCGCTGCTATACGCGAAGTTCACAGCGGTAAAGATGTAGTCGGCGCATGGCAGTTTGCAGGAGACGACGTCGATAAGGTATCAAATACGGGTGAATAGGTAAACCGACAAAATTATGAGACCCTTCAAATATTCAACGGTCAACGATGCAAAGTTGGCCACTCAACACCTGGCTTCAAATGAAAACGCCCGTTATCTCGCCGGTGGGACCAACCTGCTCGACCTGATGAAAGAAGATGTTGAGCGCCCGGATGAGTTGGTAGATATCAGCAGGATCAAATTGGCCACAGTGCAGACCATTACCCGGGGTAAAAACCAAGGAGGGGTATCAATAGGAGCACTGGGCAAAAACACGGAAGCAGCCAATCATCCGCTCATTCGACAGCATTATCCTTTGCTTACACAAGCCATCCTGGCTGGCGCTTCGGCCCAGATCCGGAATATGGCCACAAACGGCGGCAACCTCAATCAACGTACCCGGTGCCCATATTTTTACGAAATTGCTATGCCGTGTAATAAACGCGAACCAGGGTCCGGTTGTGGTGCACTAAAAGGCATCAACCGGATGCATGCCATTTTTGGCTGGAGCGAGAAGTGTGTGGCTGTTCATCCATCTGACATGTGTATAGCCCTCGTGGCGCTTGATGCGCTGGTTATAGTACAGGGCACGAATGGGCAACAGCGCAGTATCCCTTTTGAAGATTACCACCGCTTGCCCGGCGATGCTCCTGAAAGGGACAACACACTTAATCCCGGAGAGCTCGTAACCTCCATACAGATTCCGAAAAATAATTTTTCAGCCAGGTCATACTACCTTAAGGTTCGCGACAGGGCCAGTTACGCCTTTGCACTCGTTTCAGTAGGCGCGGCCCTGGAGGTGATTGGAAGCAACATAAAGGAGTGCCGGATTGCTTTGGGTGGTGTGGCACACAAGCCCTGGCGTGCAAAAGAAGCCGAAGAATTTCTCGTGGGGAAAGCACCAACGGTTGAAAACTTTCGAGAGGCTGCGGCTCTGGAAATGAAAAACGCAAGAACGCTTGAACACAATGCATTCAAGGTAGAACTTGGAAGTCGAGCAATCGTCCATGCACTAATGCAGGCCATGAAAGGCGGCAGGTTTGAAGATTTACCCGGGTGAATCCCCACATATAACGTTATGAGGGCACATACAACATAATAAACTAATCAGCTCAAAAGGGTACCATGAGTGAACCTATAAAAAGTATCGGTGAAGGAATCAACCGTATTGACGGCTTCCTGAAAGTAACGGGTACTGCAAGGTATGCAACCGACTACCCGGTAAAAAACGTCGCGCATGCGGTGATCTTCAAAAGCACCATTGCCGCTGGCGAAATTACCGCCATGGATACCAGCAAAGCTGAGAAAGCTCCAGGGGTTCTTGCCGTGATTACCCATCATAACGCACCAAAATTAAATGTCAGCGGGGGCCTGCGGGGAGGAGGTTTATTGCAAAGCCCGACTATAAACTTCTATGGACAGCACATCGGTGTTGTCGTAGCTGAAACCTTCGAACAAGCGAAATTTGCAAGCCGGCTCATAAATGTGGAGTACAGCAAACAAGAGCCAAAAACAGACTTTGAGAAACTTATTAAAGAAGCGACTACGCCAAAGGACAGGGATAAAGCAGATGTTTTGCGAGGTGATGTAGAAACCGCGTTTAGCAGTGCTGAACACAAGATTGATGCGGTTTATGAAACGCCCATTGAACACCACCATCCCATGGAGCCACACTCAACGATCGCGGTGTGGGAAGGTGAAAAACTTACTTTATACAACGGGTCGCAGATCGTAAACGGTGCACAATCTGCAGCCGCTTCTACGCTGGGGATCCCGACCGGGAATGTACGCATTGTCACCCCCCATATCGGTGGTGGATTTGGATCCAAGGGCGGACAATGGGGGAACCTCGTGCTTACAGCGATTGCCGCAAAAAGCGTTGAGCGACCTGTAAAGCTGGCACTATCGAGGCAACAGATGGTCAATTCAGTGGGACTAAGACAACGCAACGTGCAGCGGATCAGGCTAGCCGCAACAAGAGAAGGCAAACTGACTGTTCTTGCGCATGAAACCACAACACATTGTGCAATTGACGGAGAGTTCGTAGAGCCTTGTGGCGACTGTTCAAAGGTAATGTACGAGGTACCGAACTCGAAGGTCGCGTATAAGGTAGTGCCCATGAACCTCATACTGCCGACCTATACCCGCGGTCCCGGCAAAGCCACCGGTAGCTATGCACTTGAGTCGGCAATGGATGAACTGGCGCACCAACTTAAATTGGACCCAATCGAATTCAGAATAAAAAACGAGCCTGCAAAAGATCCGTCTAACGGCAAGCCATTTTCGTCTCGAACAACCGTTCAATGTTTGCAGGTGGGGGCAAAGGCGTTCGGCTGGGAAAAACGTAAGATGGAACCAGCACAGAACCAACAGGGCGATTTCCTTATCGGATACGGCGTTGCAGCCGGAACCTATCCCGCCCGCCAGAGGGACTCTTCTGCAATCGTTCGATTAATTCGAACAGGCAAGGAAATCAGAGGGATTATTGAACTGGCCGCATCCGATCTCGGTACCGGTACACATACCATTATAGCGCAAACTGCTGCCGATGGCTTAGGCATCCCCATCGGCAAAATAGATGTTCGCATTGGCGACTCGGCATTACCACCGGCGGCGGGATCTGTAGGATCGGTTGGTGCTGCAAGCTTTTCAAATGCCGTAAATGAGGCTTGTATTAAAATCACCGATGAGCTTATCGCAAAGTCGGGCAAACAGTTTGCTGTTCGACCAACTGCCGCGGACTTAATGGTCATTGAAAACCTTACGTCGTTTCAAACCCGGGCAGATGCGAAACCTTCTGCAGGAGCTGACGACTACTCCTGTCACAGCTTCAACGCGAACTTCGCAGAGGTTTGGGTGAACGGCTCCACCGGCATGGTAAAGGTTCACCGGTTTCTGGCGGTGACCGGCGCCGGCAGGATATTGAACCCAAAAACCGCGAGGTCACAAATTATCGGTGGTAACATTTGGGGAATAGGCATGGCACTCACAGAAGAGTCTGTGGTAGATCCAAGATATGGCAACTTTGTAACGCGTTCATTTGCCGATTACCATATACCGGCAAACCTTGACATTGGCACGATGGATACCATTTTTATCAACGAAGACGACCCGATCACCAACAAACTTGGCGTAAAAGGTATTGGCGAAGTTTCCATCGTTGGCGTTGCTGCAGCAGTCGCAAATGCCATTTTTAATGCGACAGGGATCAGGGTCAGGGATTTGCCGATAACACCAGATAAACT
>JASLBT010000329.1 GCA_030146445.1 Segetibacter sp.
AGATGTCACGGACCAGGTTCAGCCTCTCCACTTTAAACTCTTTTAAAGCAATAGACTGTAACTCGCTTGCGGTTAGAAACGGGCGTTCCACCTCCCTTTTGGTTAGCTTAAATCCGCTAAATGGATCTTGTCTTAACCAGCCTTTCTTTACACAGTCCAAAACTACTTTCTTAAAGTTAGCCAGGTACTTCACGGTTGTATTGTGTTGGCAGTTTCGCCTGGACTTCAACCAAAAAGCGTAGTCGGAAAAAAACTCATAATCCAATTTACGAATGTCAATGTCATCTACTTTGTATTTCCATTGGATGAACTCCCGGGTATGTTTCAGCGCCGTTTGGTAACGTTCCAGGGTAGCAGCCGAAAAATCTTTCCCGACCAGCTCTTTCACTTGCTGGTTATGTTCCCTGAAGATTGGCATCAGCATCCGGGCATCTTCGTTGAGCCCCAGCCATTTGTTTTTGAACGAATGGTAAGTGACCTCCTTACCAGAATGCAGCAGCTCGCGTTCAATCTCATAAACCTTACTGGTAAGAAGATCAAGATAGCTGTTGATAACTTTACTCTCCTTACCTGAGCCTTTCATCTTGCCGGCAGAAGTGGACCATTGTGAAGGGTCAACAGACCTGTGAATGGCTTTCTCGAACCTTTGACTATTAACTGTTATCCGAATGTAGATGGGCAAAAGATTGTCTTTGTCTATTCTGGTTTTCTTGCCCTGAAAAGTAACTGCGATTTTGTGTGCCATGTTATACCTCCTTTAAGTTTTACAATCTAAATCAAGCATCAGGTTTCCATGATCGGCAATCACGTGAAACCCTTTACTGGCGCGCTATTGCCCGGAATCGAGAACAAAATTTTAAAATTTTGCGCTGTTCTCGATTTTGCTCTGAGCGACTTGAAATGCTTTGATACGATTTGAAGGTGTAAACATGAAAAAAGCCCGTAAAACAGGCGTTTTACGGGCTTTTTCTGGTAAAAAACTGACTACTGGCGGAGAGAGAGGGATTCGAACCCCCGGACCTGTAACAGTCAACGGTTTTCAAGACCGCCGCATTAGACCGCTCTGCCATCTCTCCGGCGCAAAAATACGTCTTGAGTTATATCCACAAAATATTCTTTTGCCTTTTTTGGAAATCTTCGGCGCCGGTTTAAGATTGACGCAAATCAAAACCGTAGTCCGGTCTGTTGCGCACAGGCACCCGCCTCAATACCTCGGGGAAACACTGTCCGGCCAATGCTGCAGGTGAGCACTACAATAGAATTGTCAGGGGATCCGCTCCAGCGAATCGCGGGTGAGCGGCTTTAATATGAAGTTTTCTACAGCCGAATAAGAACGGGCTTTTTTGTAATCTTCAGGATCAACGGTGGAAGACAGAATAAAGATCCTGGGCAGCTTGCCCCCGGCTTCCAGTCGGGTTAATCCTTCCAGGAAACCCCACCCGTCCATCACCGGCATGTTTACATCAAGAAAGATGATGTCGGGCATTTGTCCCCCATTGGTCATTAATGACGCAAGGTGTTGTAAGGCAAGCTCACCATTCTCACACGACTTAACGACTGCTGCAAAGTCATTCATCTTTATGATCCGTTCACACACCAACATCGTTATCGGATCATCTTCCACCACCAAAACATTTTTATACCTTGGCATAAGTTCGGGTTAAGTGCTTTCAAGAATAGTAGAACTACTAAACGGCAAACGGTCGTCAGGCAGTCTTTTCCTCCACCACCACAAGGTCCGCAAGGTCAACACTCATGGGAATTAGTCCCACCTGCACAATGGCTCGCTTCCCCCTTATTTCCTTCACTTCGCCCACCTGGAAGTTCTTTTTCAGCTTGACAGAGGCCCCAACCTGGATATCGGCGTTCACCTCTTTATACTTTCCTTCCACTTTCCTGGCCAGCTTATTATTTACACCGTGTTCCTTTTTCCTGAACAAGAGGCTTTGCATCTGCTTTACCAGTTCATTTTTGTCCTCTGTCTTCTTCCACTCCAACACAATCTGCTTCAACTTCCTGTCCATATCTTTCAGGTAAGCAATCTGGTCTTCCTTTACCTGGTTTTGTTGCTTCAACAACTCTACCTGCTGACGATGCCTTTCCTTATCCATTACGACCGTCATCTCTTTTTTCAGGCGTTCATTTTCTTTTACCAGTTTGGCCAGCTCCTCTTCTTTCTTCTCAAGTTCACGAAGATCCTGCTCGGTACGGTTGAGTAGTTTATCCAGCCTGAAATGGTCCTCATCAACCAACTGCCGGGCTTTTTTGATCAGTTTCGGGTTCAGGCCTATCCTTTCCGCAATGGCGAACGTATACGAACTTCCGGGTTTGCCAATCACCAGTTTATACAAGGGCATCAGCTTCTCCTCGTCAAATGCCATTGCACCATTGATGATACCCGCAACCTTATTTGCCATTACTTTCAGGTTGAGATAGTGCGTTGTGACAATTCCGAATGAGTGCTTGAAAGCAAGCTCCTCCATGATCACCTCCGCAAAGGCGCCGCCAAGATTAGGGTCGCTGCCACTACCCAACTCATCGATAAAGAAAAGCGTTTTACCACTGGCCACCTCCATAAAATGCTTCATGTTCTTCAGGTGGCTACTGTAGGTGCTCAGCTCGAATTCCAGGCTCTGCGTATCTCCAATATGGATCATCAACTGCTTAAAAATACCCATCACTGAGGTTGGATGCACAGAGACCAACAACCCGGCTTGCATCATGATCTGTAATAATCCGACCGTCTTTAATGTTACGGTTTTACCTCCCGCATTTGGCCCGCTGATCACCAGTATACGATTCCTGTCATCTAAGTTAATGGACACCGGGATCGTGTTTTTACCGGAATTCTTGTTGTACAAATACAATAAGGGGTGATAGGCATCTACCAGCTCAACGTGTGCCTTATCTATGATCGTAGGATACTGACCGTTTATGTCAAGCGCAAACCTGGCTTTTGCCTGGATAAAATCGTATTCGCCCACGATGTCCTGGTAGGTGCTCAGCAATGAGGCATATACCGACATGTCGGCGGTAAGCTTTCTTAAAATGCGCTGAACTTCTTTTCGCTCTTCATTTTCCAGGCTGAAAATTTCGTTGTTCAGGCCAACTGTTTCCTCTGGTTCGATAAACGCAGTTTTCCTCGAGTCGCTTTCACCATGCAAAATACCATTCACCTGTCGCTTGTGTTCCGAAAACACCGCCACTACCCTTCTGCCATTACTAAAGCTTTCTTCGATATCGGCGGTAAACCCTGATTTCGCAAGTTTGGCAATCACTTTGTCGAACATGCGCCGCAGGTCATTGCGCCTTTTGTAGAGGCTCATCCTGATCTTCTGCAGATCGTCAGAAGCATTGTCCTTCACATTGCCCGTTTCGTCCAGCACGTCATCAATAAGCTCCAATATGGCCTTCTCGAAATAACTCTCGGCAATAACTTTCACCATTGCCGGATAGGCCAGCCTGCGTTCATTATCAAACCAGCGGAAAATGGATTGCATACTCAATCCGAGCTTCCTGATTTGTACAAATTGTTCGCCGGATAACACTGCTCCCGGTATCGACAACAGCTTGATATCCTTTTGCAGGTTCAGCACGTAGTCGTTTGGAAAATGCATGGCATGCAGCAGCAGTTGCTTGTACTCATTACTCTGCTGCAATTCAGTTTCAATAAAAGCCAACTTGGTATGAATACGAAGGTTGAGTGCTCTCTCTTTTGCATACTCGCTTTTGCAATGCCCATGCAGCAATGCTTTCACCTTATCAAATTCCAACTGAATGGCTGCGGACTCTGGGAATAATTTCATTTTACCTCCATCCCGCGATAAGCGGAACACGATTAATTTTTTGTGGTGCAAAAATAACATCTCAACGCCGTAAATGCGGTCTGATCTATACATATTGTCCGGGCAACAGCAAGGGACGATCTGCCGGTATGCTGGTTACCAACGTACAACAAGCTCATCGCCAGCCAGCTTACAAGTTTTTAACACCTCGTTTGCCCTATACGGCATACCACCGTCCTTCAGAAGCTGCATGAATGCTGAATGTTACACTTCTAAACCGCTAAAAAACCAAACGGGGTTGCGTAAGCAAAAGGCAAACCGTCCCGCAAAATCCAACGTTGGCAGGCGCGAATACCTCATCGGTAATTACCGCGTTTACCGGGGTCTTATCTGGAGTTCCTGCCATGGCGTTGAACCATCTTTTTCACGGGTAAAAGTCAGCTCCCCACTTTCCTGGATGATGATTTCGGCAGTAGTATAAACCAGGTTGTCGTCAAGCAGCTGTCCACCGACTGTCTTGCCGGTACTGTCGGAAACGG
>JASLBT010000361.1 GCA_030146445.1 Segetibacter sp.
TATCGTCCCGGGTTTTCCGATGCGCCTAGTACCATTGTCTTCTTCATCTCCAATTAGTTTGATACTAAAAAACAGCAAGAATTGCACCACCATGTACTTTAAAAACGCTGTTACTGCCTGACCGATAACGTACCGATAGAGACCATATTTTCTATGTTAACCGCTTTTGATTTGTTTGCATGTCCTTGTACTTCAGCACGTTTCAATTTGTGACTGGCGCAATAGCCCCTTAGAGTGTAGCCACCAACCGTTGACCAGCAACCCTCACCAACAACTCAACCGTTGCGACCTGCCTAACCGTTTTTATGAAGTTAGTACTGCCTGCAGTTTCGGGTGAACAGACATTGTATACTCCGTTAAACTGAGGGTTCTCCACGATAAGACAAACACATCTGACATGGCTTTAATAAGGACCCCACCAGAAATTTCCTGAGCCATCAATGGAAGCTACGGTGTCATGGTGCTTTATCCAGCACTCCCGAAAAAGGGTTGTATGGGAGATCGGTGGTAAAAACTTACACGTTTGATTGTTGGTTTTGCAAAGCTTTAACACACTTACCTGCCGTTCTGGTACGCCGTTGGCCTAACAGTTATAAAGTAATTACTATGAAGAAAATTTTTCTAAGCCTTAGTCTCGTGTGTGCAGTTGCACTAAGTACTATGGCACAGGTGAAGCGCTCGGCGAATCCAGGTGGATTGATTCTTAAAGGCGGCGTTAACCTCGCAAACGTTTCGAACAGCAGCAACGGTGCTGTCGACGAAGCAAATACGTTAACCAGCTTTCACGCCGGAGTAGTAGCAGATCTTTCACTGTCGGAGGGTTTATCTCTACAACCAGGACTCCTCGTTACAGGTAAGGGAACCAAGTCCAGTGTTGGATCAAGCAACGACAGAAATTTTTGGGAGGCTACTTCAAACCCAATTTATCTTGAGCTGCCGGTGAACGTAGTGGGCAAGATACCCCTGGGTAACAAAAGTTTGTTTGTGGGTGCAGGACCATACGCAGCTATGGGTATAGCCGGCAAAAACAAAACCGAAGGTAAAATCCTCGGCGTGGGCTTTAGCAGGGACTCTGACATTAATTTCAGCGACGATGATCCAACAACTTCGTACGAAGAAAATGCGGGTTTTGGTAAGTTGAAACGTTTTGATTACGGTGTTAACGTGCTGGGCGGACTTGATCTTGGCAAGGTTATCATCGGTGCAAACTACGGACATGGTTTTGCAAAGATCAATTCAGGGGCTAGCGACCGTGCGAATGACCGTAACAAAAACCGGGTACTAAGCTTTTCGTTGGGATTGAAATTATAATCCTCCCGGGCTATGTCCGGGTGGAAAAAAAGCAGACGCAGGCACCTGAGAAGGCCTGCGTTTTGGTTTTACGAAGGTCCACACATAAACATGTGATTCTACGATCCGTCGTTTGACAAACCCAAAAGTTTCATTTGCTTTGTGTCAAGAAAAAAAGAAAAAAATGAAACGTTTATTCGCAGCAATTATAACGCTCGCACTCGCAAAATCATCAACTGCTCAATTTGAAGCAAGCAAACAGGTTTTCAATTCACCCGCTTTGAAAACTGAGATCCAAAAACACAAAACTGTGGCTATCCTGCCGTTCAATGCAACCGTTAGCTACAAAAGGCTGCCAAAGAACTTTGATGCAGCTGCAAACAAAACAGAAGAACAAAGCATGTCGGTTAACATGCAAAGCGGTATGTATACTTACCTGCTGCGCAAGGCAAAAGACTTCACGGTCAGTTTCCAGGATGTAGAAAGAACAAATGCGCTCCTGAAGCAAAAAGGCATCTACGACAAGTTCAATGAGCTGACACAGGACTCCGTGTGTAAGGTTCTCGGGGTAGACGCCGTTATCAAGTCGAGCTATGCATACGCAAAGACCGGCAGCGAAGGCGGAGCAATCGCTAAAACTCTTCTTTTGGGCGCAGGCACAGGAAAAGTTGGAAGTGGCGCATTGACCATGCAGATCAACAATGGCAGAGACGGTGAACTGCTCTGGCGCTTTTACAAAGAAATGGACGAAGATGTGACCAGTTCAGCAAACGCGGTAATGGAGCGCATGATGCGCAAGGTTGCAAGAAACTTTCCTTACGAAAAATAGCATCAATCACGATCATCAATCTACAGTTCGAAGGGCCGTCATCGTAAAGGTGACGGTCCTTTTCTGTTAACCGTATTCTGTAATGTGCTTCGCAGTTGCGCTTTCCTGTTAGTACAAATCAACACGCCTGTGCTTTTGTAAAAAGGTATTCGCATAAAAAAGGCGGGTAAAGTACCCGCCGAATTCATTTGATTATAGTCTTTAAATCAACATACGTAAAGGTTCCTCGAGCAAACTTTTAACGGTTTGAAGGAATGCAGCACCGCTGGCACCGTCTACAACCCTGTGGTCGCAGCTCAGGGTTACCTTCATCACATTTCCGGGTACAACTTGTCCGTTCTTGACCACCGGCACTTGTGAAATACCTCCGATTGCAAGAATACATGCATCAGGAGGATTGATAATCGCTGTAAATTCATCTATTCCAAACATTCCAAGGTTACTGATGGTAAACGTGCTTCCTTCCCAATCTGAAGGTTGCAGTTTTTTATCTTTTGCCCGCTGTGCATAATCTTTTACCTCTGCTGCGATCTGGCTCAGTCCTTTTGTATCAGCAAACCGTATCACAGGAACAAGCAAACCTTCATCGACCGCGACGGCTACACCAATATTTACGTGGTGGTTGTACCTGATCTTATCGCCCAACCAGCTGCTGTTTACCTTTGGATGTTGCTTTAATGCCAGCGCTACCGCTTTCAACACCATGTCGTTGAAGCTGATCTTCACTTTTGAGATCTCGTTAAGCTTCACCCGGTTTGCCACGGCACTGTCCATATCGATGCTCATGGTCAGGTAGAAATGCGGGGCAGTAAACTTACTTTCAGCGAGCCGTCTTGCAATGGTTTTTCGCATCTGGGAAACAGGAACTTCGTCAAAGCTGACCTGACCCGCGGGTGCTGCTGCTGCAGGAGTAGCCCCAGGAGTAGCTGCTGGTTTTGCCTCCGGTTGCTTTTGAGCCGGTGCTTCCTGAACAGGTGCAGCAGGGGCTTTGAAGTTGTTGATGTCTTCTTTGGTGATCCGGCCGTTGTCGCCACTACCTTTAACATATTTAAGGTCCACTCCTTTTTCCTGTGCGATCTTTTTGGCCAGCGGTGAGGCAAATATCCTTCCTTCGTTTACTACAGCAGGAGCAGCTGCCTGTTGTGGCTGTTGGGCCGGTTGTTCGTTCGGGGTGGCTTCTGCCGCCGGTGTTTCCGGCTGAGCAGCAGCAGATGAAACACCACCTTTTGCAGCCGCGACGATTTCGTCGATATTTAATCCTTCCTGTCCTATAATACAGAGAAGGTCGTTTACCTGGATTTTTTCCCCTGGTTTTGCACCCTGGTACAACAGTTTACCATCTTTGTAACTTTCAAGTTCCATTGTGGCTTTATCTGTTTCAATTTCGGCCAGTACGTCGCCTTTCTTCACATCATCGCCAATGTTTTTATTCCAACCTGCAATCACGCCTTCCGTCATTGTATCGCTCAGTCTCGGCATAAGTACAACTTCTTCCATTTTCGAGATGTCTATACCGGAAGAGGGCTTCGGGGCCGGCGCAGCCTTAGGTGCTGTTTGCTCAGCTGCCTGGGCCGGTGCAGGAGCTTCTTGTGCGGGGGCTGCTTCAGGTTGAGCCGCAACCCCATTACTTCCGCCTGAATGTTGGGAAACAAGCGCAGATACATCCTCTCCACCTTTACCTATAATGGCCAGCAAATCGTTAACCTGTAATTTTTGTCCGTCATCAGCCCCCCGGTGCAACAAGACGCCCTCCTGGTAACTTTCGAGCTCCATGGTGGCTTTGTCTGTTTCGATCTCCGCCAGGAGGTCACCCTTTTTTACTGCGTCACCTACTTTTTTATGCCATGCCGCAATAACACCTTCTGTCATTGTATCGCTTAGCCGGGGCATTAATATCGCTTCTGCCATATTTGTTTTTTATGCTTTTTACCGAACGTATTTTAAGGTAACGGCAGAAAATGCCGTGAAAAATCAAGGACGTGAAATTACAGTAAAATACCTATTCGCAATATGGAGTTTTTATTTTTTGTTGCTCCTGAAAACCAATCGAAACGGGGCGAAAATGATTGTATCAGGGATCAGAAAAGAGAACTTCTGCGTGCCGGGAGATCGGTTTATAATCAACGATGACCCGCACTGCGACAGCTGCCAGGTGGGGCCGAACACATTAATGCAGATCGCCTGGAATTGCGTTGGTATGCACGTGTTTATAACGAAAAGCTACCGGAGTAAGCAGGCTGTATATGATGGCCAATCCGAGTAAGAAAAACTTTATTGAAGCAAACATAAACGTGGACGCCACTATCTCTTTGCTGATGTGCCCGTGAAGCGTTCGCAGCATTAATATGTTTTCCACCACATCAAATGATCCTGCGATGATCGCGCCCCTGCTGGCCCAAATTCCAAGGCGGCGCCATCCATGGTTAAATAGCCTTGCGAGGGAGAGCATGGCTTTATAAAGGAAAACAGTATAACAGACAATAAAGAAAAAATCGAGAAGTACGTTATTAACCGCAAGTGCCAAAATCGGCTGCCAGGCGGTATAAACAACTCCGGCTTCCGGCACTGTCCCTGCAAACTCCAGATCAAGTATACCCAGCGGAGTTACCGACGTTTTAAGCGGCGCTCCATGATATTGCATTACCGCTATCATTAGCAAGGTGAGTAAGGCTGAAATCAGAAGCAGGTTTCTATGGCGCACGTTATGGGTGTACAGTTGTATTAAAGTTAACCCGGGATCCAGACTTTTACAACACTAATTTCTCATGTTTAAAAGCGTATAAAAGCCCTCATGACGTTATTGATACACCAGAAGCAAAGACGCTAATGTTTGTTCTGCTTTACTGTTCATTATATGATCAGGATCGCTCCGGCACAAAAATGTGGAAAGCTGAACAGCCATAATTGTAAACAGGTCGCCATGCCGGATAATATCAATAGTCGAGCTCGAGTTTAAGCCTGTCTTTAAGTTCCTTTATTAGCGGGTACTGCTCCACAAGCCGCTGGTACTTTTCACGAGTATTTAAAGGTGCCGCTGTTTGTGTAGCCGATGCGGGTGCATCCTCTACCTCCACGGTAAACCGGATGCTATTATTTTGAAACTTCCGGTGCAGGAACTCGAGTAGATTCATTTTTTCCTGTTCGATGAACTTCTTTTCTATCGTTGTAGATACATTTAGGCTAAAGTTCTGAAAGTCGATTATCCGCTGCCGTGCGATATTAAAGGCGGTAACATGCGGGTTCTTTGAGGGCTGGCCTTTCAGCAACTCAGTATACTCTTTTAAGGCATCTTTCAAACAAGTTTCATCGAGGGATATACACTCCTTAGCCTCTTCAGCTTTTGTATTGCCCTGTTTTTCACGAAGGCTTTGCAACAAGCTCTTTTTACCGCCGCCAGCCGCGGTTCTCGGTTGCTTTGGTGCGACAGCAGTTGCCAGGGTCGCGGAACCCTGACTCTCGGCGGCTTGTTGAATTGGACTATCTTTTGGCTGCAGGGGCTTAAACTTCGAAACAACCGGTTCCACCTTTTTAATGACCGGTGCCGGTTCGATATGAAGTTTGGCTTCAGGCAGCGGGGATGGTGTTGCCGGAGGAACAATCTGGAGTGATTGCAGGGGGGTTACTTTATAAGCTACAGGGCCGCTAACCCGCTTTTTTTTTACCAAAGATCCCGTCTGGCTGTCGAATGACAGATCGATTGCCTGTTGAAGAAAGGTTAGTTTGATGAGGGCGAGCTCAACGTGTAATTTCTTGTTGCGCGCCATCTTGTAATTAATCTCCGCCTCATTAAGTATATTCAGTGCTCCCACAAGAAAAGCAGCATGTACTGACCTGGCAGTTTCGATGTACTTTGGTTGCAGGCCTTCTACTACCTCGAGCAGTGCGGCAGCCTTTTCGTTTTTACAAACCAGCAGGTTGCGGATAAATTCAGCGAAACCACCAAGCACCAGGTCGCCTTCGAAACCTTTGCGGTTTATCTCGTCGAACAGCAACATGGCTGTCGCCATGTCTTCGTTGAGGTGTGCTTCCAATAACCTGAAGAAATAGTCATGGTCAAGAATATTGAGGTGCTCGAGGGTATTCTGATAGGTAACTTCGCCGTTTGTAAAGCTCACGATCTTATCCAGGATGCTAAGCGAATCCCGCATACAGCCTTCGCTCTTTTGTGCGATCACCTGCAGTGCTGCTTTTTCTGCGTGGATATCCTCTTTGGCGGCGATCTCCTGAAGATGCCCGACGGTATCGTTGTTGGTGATCCGCTTGAAATCAAATATCTGGCAACGGCTCAGGATGGTAGGAAGAATCTTATGTTTTTCAGTGGTAGCCAGGATGAAAATTGCGTAAGGCGGCGGCTCCTCCAGGGTTTTAAGGAAGGCGTTGAATGCACTTGCACTTAACATGTGTACCTCATCAACAATATACACCTTGTACCTGCCGGCTTGTGGTGCAAACCGGACCTGCTCTACCAAAGAACGTATATCGTCGACAGAGTTATTACTTGCTGCATCCAGTTCGTGGATGTTCATGGAAGTTCCCTCGTTAAAAGAAACGCACGAATTACAAACGTTACAGGCTTCGCCTTCTTTTGTCTGTTTTTCGCAGTTAATTGTTTTTGCGAGTATTCGCGCACAGGTAGTTTTACCCACACCCCGGGGGCCGCAGAACAGGAAAGCATGCGCCAGTTGCTGATTTCGAATGGCGTTTTTCAGGGTGGTGGTTATATGCGCCTGACCAACCACAGTATTAAAATTCTGGGGCCTGTATTTCCTGGCCGAAACGATAAATTTATCCATTTGTACAGCGATTACCGCTAAAAAGACAGCGGCCTAGGGCTGCAAAATAATAAACTTTGTACAAGAAGGCAGTCCATGTTTTGCACAATCGAACCCCGCGGATGTGTGTACTCAGCAACTGTTAAACCACGTTGTTGCAATGGATCCTGATCGATATTTGGGCAACCAGCCCGGTACCGGGTGGTTAATTCTCCGGGAAAATTTGTTCGCGTGTAAAAACTTATTACAGGTCGGTTTGCAGGAAAGCCGGGAAAAGGGAAATTGACAGCGCTGTGAAACTATGCGTGATAACCGATACATCGTATGGTTTTACAGGCGATGACAACTCAAACACGCCCAAACCATTGCACAACAGACGGTCGTTCAGCAGGGGACAAATGCCAAACGGAGCGTCGCAACGGCTGTCGCCAAAAGCTATCCCGCCGGCGTCAAACTACTGAACCACCTGGTGACGCTCGAAAGGTACATTAGGATCGAAGATGTAGCGGTACGTGACCATTCGCCTGCTTAAGGTGCCGCCGATCGCTTTGTATATCCCCAACATCCTCGGGTTCCAGTCGCCTGCCCAACCCATTTCGATCAGATCGTATTTGGCCTCTTTGCGGATGACGAGGGTGCCTGAATAGATCATAAAAGCGTCGATCCCCAGGGCCTGGAACTTTGGTATAATGCCAAATGCTACACCATTGATTTTACGGGATGGCCGGAAACGTTTAAGCCATAGAAACCACAATTTCTGAAACCACCCAAACCGGCCATTAAAATACTTGAAATACTGGTTGATATCCGGGATATTGATCCACATGCCAATGGGTTGTTCTTTGTAATAGGCAAACCAGACCAGGCTCTCATCCATCACGGGCTTCATTTTTCTAAAAATCTTTAAAGCCTGCGCAGCGCTGATTTCCTTACCCGAGTCGTGTTGTGACCATGCGGCATTATAGACTTCCGTAAAGTCGTTAGCGTACTTTTCCAGCTTATTCATTTCGATGTGCCTGGCCGCATAATCGGGTTTGGAGGCAAATTTTGCATGCCGTTCAGGATACTTTTCGCTGAGGGTGCCGTAAACCTGCAGGGTATAGTAGAATTGATTGTAGAAATTTTTGAAACCATACGTTTCGAACAACTGCTCGTAATACGGAGGATTGAAGGAAATTCCATACATCGGCTCCTCATCGAAGCCTTCGACCATAAGCCCCCACCATTTGTCGCGTTCAAGAAAGTTGATGGGTCCGTCCATGGCTTCTTTCCCTCTTTGTTGCAGCCATGCTTTGGCGGTATCGAATAAGAGGTTAGCAGCTTCCTGGTTGTTAATACAATCGAAGAAGCCGATGCCTCCCGCAGGGAAAACGTCGCCTTTATTGGTGTACTTTTCCGATACAAAAGCGGCGATACGACCAATGGTTTTTCCGTCATCTGCCTTTAAAATCCAGCGGATCGCTTCGCCATGCCGAAATGCCTTGTTTGCTTTCGGGTCAAATACGTCCTCCACTTCTTTTGTAATGGGTTGAATGTATTTGGGGTTCGCTGCATTAATGCTAACGTTAACCCGTATAAACTCCCTGGCCGTTGACCTATTCCCGACTTCTATCACTTTCATGGTAAACTTTTTTCCTTTTTACTGGCTGGCCCAAAAATGGGAGATTAAACCGCACGGGTATCGTTTTCTTCCGGTGAACGGTAGGTGAACCGCTTTGGAATTCAAGATAATATAACTTGAGCAGGATGATAAAATAGGAGATCAGTACGGGACCGAAAACAAGCCCCGAGATACCGAAATATTTTATTCCCATGATTACACCCAATACGGTGATTATCGGGTGCACATCAGCCATTTTTTTGGCCAGCATAAAACGAACAACATTATCGGTGAGTCCGAGCACAACCAACCCCCATATCAGCAGGAACGTGCCCTGCCAGCTTTGCCCCATGGTAAAAAGGTAGATGGAAACCGGCACCCAGACCAGGGCAGTTCCAATGAGTGGAACGACCGACGCAAATGCCGTGATCACTGCCCAAAATCCCGACTCCGGAACACCTGCGATGAGATAGCCAATGTAGCCGCAAAGTCCCTGCGCGACCGCTATTGCGGGAACACCCACCGAATTGCTGAACGTGAGGTTTACAAGCTCCTTACCGAACAACTCAATTTTCTCCCGCTTGAAAGGGAGGTAAAAGACAATCGCAGCCTCCATCCTGTTGATGTTGATGAGCATGAAGTAAAGAAAAAAATACAACATGGTGATGGTGCCGAAGAAGTTCAGTCCCTCATTCAACAAAGATGAAATAGCGCCTGTTGCCTTGGCTTTGATGCCAGCAATATTTTCATCAGTAAAAACGGCGATGTTGAACTGGTGTTGAACTTTATCCTGTAAGGAATGAAGGCTTTGTACCATAAGGTCGGGATTGGCCAGGTAGTATTTGCCCTTGATGTACAGTAGGTAGGTAATAGTGAAGATGGGGATCATGATAATGATCACGGATATGAACATGACGTAAACAGCCGCTGCGGTTTTTTTCCAACCCCTTTTTTTAACCAGGCGGTCCATTAATCGCCGGGTAAGGATATAAAAGATAACTGCCCCTAAAAAAGCGGTAAAAAATTGTGATAAGCTGTAATACAACAGCACTCCAAATATGATAATTATAGAGAGAAAAATGTAACGGTTTATTTTCTGGTCGAGAGGCTTCTCATCCATACTGTATATTTAGGAACGTTTTGTACTAAATCGGTAATTTTGAAACACCCAAATATAACATTGTTTAACAGGTAGGTTTATCAAAAAAATATGTTTCGCATGGCGGGATTTTTATACAACTTAATGAAGTTCGTTCAATCGAAAGACTCGAAAGTGGAAGCTGAAAAAACCTTCTTTGAAGATGTGCAACAGCGGGTGGAACGCTATGTAGAAGACAGTCTGTTGTTGGCGAAACTCGAAGCAACTGAAAAGATGGCCGGTGTTGCTCCCAGGATATTTCTTGGGCTCGCGCTTCTGTTTATTGGTTTCTTTATCGTACTCATCTCGAGTTTTCTGTTGGGTTACTATTTTACCTTGCTGACCGGCAGCGTATTTACCGGGTTCGGCATAATACTAGGCATATACATTCTTTTGTTTTTTGTGATCGTTCTGTTGTACAAACGATACATTAAACAAGCGCTTGCAAACATGATCGTTAAAATGATGTTTTCAAAATCAAACGGAGAAGTACACCATGACGCATGATTTATCGCATATCAACACCCTTGAAACTTTGCGGACGGAAAAAAGGGTTATCCGAAACAGTTTGAAGCAGCAGGAAACCGATCTCAGACGAAAGATGCAGGAACTACCGGCTGAACTGGCCGCGGCCGGCGCTAACACATTGATCCCAAAAATGCTTCGCGGCAAGGTGACTGAGACCGCGCTCAAGGGCGGAAAATTCCTGATCAACAAATTATTTGTGGACAATAACCGGCCAAAACTTCTCCCGGGTTCAGCTAAGCCCGGAGTATTGTCGGTCGTGAAGACCGTGTTCAATCTGATCAGGAGAAAGTAGTTGTTTCCGGCCGTGAATGCGTGATCATAAGTTCTCGAGCATCTTTACCACGCCCTCGCGTTTTAAAATCAGGTAACCAAGCCGGTCGTTGCTGATCCCATCTTTGAGGTGGTAATTAAAAATCAACTGGTCTTCCTGCACACTCGTTTCAAAAAATTTAAACTGGATGTTTGAAAACTGCCGGAGGGGCTCACCGATCTCGTACAGGTGGGTTGATAAGATAAACAAGGCATTTTTCATTTTGCGCAGACCCTCAATTACAGATGTACTGCATTTCATCGCGTCCTGCACGTTGGTCCCTTTAAATAGCTCATCGATAAGGATGAGCCAGTTTCGACCATCGTTGATTTTTACAATGGTCTTTTTTATACGCTGCACTTCATTGAAAAAGTAGCTTTCTCCTTTTGTGATATTGTCTTCTACCTGGATGTTGCTCAGCAGACCGTCGAAAATGCTTAGTTCAAGACTCGTTGCAGGAACCCCCATACCAATGTGGGCAAGATATACTGCAACCCCGACTGCCTTTATAAAAGTACTTTTGCCCGCCATATTAGCGCCTGTAAGAAATAAAAAATTCCTGTCTGGCTGCAGGTCCACGTCGTACGCAACCGGTTCCGGGATCATCAGGTGAAACAGGCCCGTTGCTTTTACAGACGGTGCGTTTTGTTTGTTAAACACCGGGAACACAAAATTTCTCCTGGTGCTTGCTACGGCAAAACTGTAATAAGCATCAAGGCGACTATACAGTTCCACCAGCTCGAAGGCTTCCTGTTTGAAATTACGGCGAAGAAAATTACCAAAGGTGATGACGTTTGCCGCTGAAAGTTTATGCCCCTTTTTCCAGCCGAGCATGTTGTTGACAACGGGCTTCCTGAGCAACATGGTGATCCTTTCGAGCATGTTCTGTAATAAAGGCGGCGTTTCCTGGTTACCAAAAAGTTCAACAATACTCTGAAGACCCTTTACGAAATCGATAAAGTGGTTCACAGAATATTTCACCAGGGAGTAATCAGGAGCATTCAGGAACCTGTAAGAGAGGGTATTCAGTGTGTTTGCCTGGCTCGGCAAATCGCCGATTGAGGAGTCGTAAAACTTATCTATCACCATAACTGTTCCGTTGGTGATCGTAGCCGGCCATTGGTCGAGACGATCAATAATCAGCTGAATGGTTCGCTGTGTCTCTGTTATTTTAGACAACTCGCTAAAAGGGTGTGCCAATAGAAAACGCAGCCATTCCTTCCCACGGATGGTGGTAGTATAATCCAGGTGATGTAGCACGGACTGATCTTCCTCCGGGTGGTAGATAGAAAGGTCGTTCAAAGTGGTTTTGTCGATCTGCATTCCTGTTACGGGCTATCCCTGATTTTTGTGTCTGAAATCTGAATAAATAAACAATTATCTGAATAAGTATGCCAGCTATTTCTGTAGAAATCATTGCGTCAGCGTGAGAACTGAAGACGTTGACCTTTTTCAGACTCATCCCATTGGCCATTGCCATAAACCATGTTGCCGTTTACAAACGTATGGGTTACAGAAGCACTCATCCTGGTCTGCTCAAGAGGGCTCCACCCGCATTTATACAGGATACCTGATGGCTCAATAACCTGTGCTGCATTCGGGTCGACGATCACGAGGTCAGCATAATAACCCTCCCTGATATATCCCCGGTCTTTAATGCCAAAACATTCCGCCACTGCATGGCTCATTTTGCTTACGACCTGCTCAATAGATATCCTGCCTTCCCGAACATAGTTGAGCATAAGCAACAATGAGTGTTGTACAAGTGGAAGTCCGGCGTGCGATTGTTCATATGAATGTTCCGGCAAGGGGGTAAGAACGCCATCACTATTCCGCAGGTAGCCTTTCTCCTGCAGGGTGTGCGGTGCATGGTCGGTAGCGATAACGTCGAGCCGGCCATCCAGCAAGGCTGTCCACAAAGCGGGCCTGTGATGGGGTGCCTTTATAGCCGGGTTACACTTGATCCGGTTACCAAGGAGCTTATAATCATCGGCGGTGAAATGAAGGTGGTGCACGCAGACCTCGGCGGTGATCCGCTTATCTTTCAAGGGCAGCATACCGCTGAATAATTGAAGTTCCCGTTCGGTACTGATGTGCAGGATATGTAGACGGCTGTTGTGCTTTTTGGCAAACTGAACGGCCTTTAGCGACGACTCGAAGCAGGCCTCCTCATTTCTTATCACCGGGTGATCTGCCGGATCAAGCACCCCCTTCTGCTTTTTATGCGTTTCGTAATTCCTCCTGATGATTGCTTCCTCTTCGCAGTGGGTGGCGATGAGCAGATCCAGACCCCCAAAAACCCTTTCGAGGCTAAGAGGGTTATCGACGAGAAGGTTACCGGTGGAAGACCCCATGAACACCTTTACGCCGCAAACGGAGTTTTTCTTATTATTCGTTTTTAGCACCTCTTCGATGTTATCGTTGCCGGTACCCATATAAAATGAATAGTTGGCAAGAGACGAGATCGCGGCAATACTGTATTTTTCCTCAAGTAGTTCCTGCGTAAAAACGGGGGGAACAGTATTGGGCATTTCCATAAAACTGGTTACCCCGCCCGCGACTGCAGCTTTTGATTCGGTGTAAATGCTGGCTTTGTGGGTGAGACCCGGTTCCCTGAAATGCACCTGGTCGTCGATGACTCCGGGTACTAAATACCTTTCTTTTCCGTTTATTTCCAGGGCGTTTTCTTTAACATGGATGCCGGTCCCGATTTTTTCGATGCGCCCGTCTTTTATAAATACATCACCGGCTATTGTTCTATTTTCGTTTACTATCCAAATATCTTTGACCAGGTAGTTCATTAAAATGATTTTTCTTTCGAATTCGTATCCCATGCAAATTATCAAATCTGTTTCCAGCGCTTTCATTTTTTTGTTTCCCCTGTCCGCAATTGCGCAGTCGGGGTATTTACTGCCCGGCACTAAAGAGCATCAGTTAATCAACAGGCTGGAAATAAAAGCGGGAACAAATGAACAACTTAATTTCTCGACAATAAGGCCATACAATCGAAAGTTTGTTGTTCAGCAGGTGGAGCTGTTGGATAGTTTGAGTATGGCAGGTGATGCCAATGCACCAAAACTGACAGAAACGGATCGATATAACATAGACAGGTTCCTGATGAACAACAGTGAATGGTCGAAACCAAGAGAATCTTACAGCAGCAAAAAACCAATTCTGAAGAACTTCTACAAGACACCGGGAAATTTGCTTGAAGTGAATAACCCCGATTTCTTTTTGGTTGTGAACCCTCTAATTCAATACCAGCAGTCAAAGGAATCGGACAGTCCCCAGTTTCTTTTTTATAACAGCAGGGGGCTGACTGCACGGGGAATGATCGATAAAAAAATAGGATTCAACGTATACATTACCGACAACCAGGAGCGCGATCCGCTGTACGTTCAGCAGTGGATCACCAGGAACAATGCGGTTCCGGGAGCAGGCTTTTTTAAGCCTTTCAGCAGCTCCGGTGGGGTAGATTACCTCGATGTTCGCGGTACCGTATCGTTTAAGATCTCGCGCCATGTGGATGCACAATTTGGTTACGATCGAAACTTTATCGGTGCAGGGTACCGAAGTCTTTTCATGAGCGACTTTTCTAACAGTGCGGTTTTTCTTAAGCTGAACACCCGCATTTGGAAGTTTAACTATCAAAACCTCTTTATGGAACTGCAACCGCAGTTCACGACAACCCTATCCAACGACAATAAAGTGCTTCCCCGAAAATATTTTCGGATGAACTACCTAAGCATTAATGCAACCAAGTGGTTAAACCTTGGTTTGTTTGATGCGGTGATGTTTGGACGCCGAAATCGTTTTGATTTCCTGTATCTCACTCCCGTTATGTTCCTCCGACCGGCCGAACAACAAGCGGGGAGCCCCGATAATGCTGTGCTGGGCTTCGATGCAAAAGCAAACATCAAAAAAACCGTGCAGGTATACGGACAGTTTATTTTTGATGAGTTTAAGCTGAGTGAGCTCACGTCAAACAAGGGTTGGTGGGCAAACAAATATGGCTACCAGGTTGGACTCAAATACATCGATGCACTTGGCATAAATAACCTCGACCTGCAGTTGGAGGGTAACAGGGTGCGGCCTTTCACGTATTCTCACTTCGACAGTGCAGCCGACTACACGCATTACAACCAGCCCTTTGCGCATCCTTTGGGAGCCAACTTCCAGGAATACCTGGCAATTGCCCGTTATCAGCCTTTCAAAAAACTTTACCTACAGGCAAAACTCATCCACTACAGGCAAGGACTCGACTCGGGATCGCGCAATTATGGAGCAAACCCAAGACGTACTTATGTCAACAGGGCGCATGGCGACTATGGTTACAGGGTTGGGGGCGGCAATAAGGTGACCAGTAATAATCTTCAATTACTTGCGTCGTATGAAGTTCGCGAAAACCTGTTTTTGGATGCAGTGCTTCAAAAGAGAACTTACGATGCGCGGGTAGGGAGGGATGAAAAAGCGACCATTGTTTCTCTGGGTGTAAGGTGGAACATGGCAAGACGAGATTTCGACTTTTAGCGTACCCGAACTTAACGATCACGTTACACATCAGTCACGATCCTGTATGGGGTAAAGCGTGCATCCCCTGCAACCGATAAAAGAGGAACCGGCAACTTACCTGGTGGCTTTTACTTTACCACCTTTCCCGCCAGCTTGTTTGACTGCGGGAGCGATCATTGCACCAAACGGTTCAATTGACGACATCATTTTCGCGAGGCATGCTGCCGACACTTATTTCAGCAAGCAACCTGGTGTTTCCAAATAAACTGTACCCGTAAATATTTAATCGATTAGCTCCCCAGACTACCCACAAGTAATGCTTACCTGCCTGAACGAAGCACTTCGAACTGCTGCCGGTTTAAGGGTGACCAGCCACTCTCCTTCCCGATCTTCCACATCATGCCGGCATACGACGGATGAAATTGATCGGCCGCCTGTCGCGATTCGTCTGCTATGTATACGTGGGAGTTTATGCCAACCTGTAGCTTTAAGAGATCATAGCCCGTTTGAAGGTAAGTGGTATTGTAGAGCTTAATGCGCCGCGCAAATTGGGCGGGAGTGCCGCCAATAATCGCCAGGGTTAAGGGCAAGCCAGGTTTTCCGGCACGAATGACCGACTCTAATGCAACAGTGCAAAATACCCCGCTAAATAGCGATATAGCCGCGACAAGATCGCGGGAATATGGATGTTATCCTCATGTGACCGCACCCTCCGAATTTGCAATAGTCCTTCTGAACCTGATACTGGGCCCTTAATCCTCGAGAATTATGGAAAAAACGATCATCCTCGATTGAAGCTTGTCCAGGATATTGCTGTACTTGAGGTT
>JASLBT010000037.1 GCA_030146445.1 Segetibacter sp.
GATCAATGCCATACGTGAATTCTTAAACGAGCATGGTGCTTTGGAAGTGGATACCCCGGTGCTGCAAAGTATTCCCGGCGGTGCGGCCGCAAAACCGTTTATCACCCACCACAATGCCCTGGATGTTCCGTTTTATATGCGCATTGCGAACGAGCTGTTCTTAAAGCGACTGATCGTAGGTGGTTTCGACTGGGTGTACGAATTCAGCCGAAATTTTCGTAACGAAGGTATGGACCGCACACACAATCCTGAATTTACCGTACTCGAGTTTTACACCGCGTACAAAGACTACGAGTGGATGATGAAGATCACGGAACAATTGATGGAGCGCGTTGCCATTGCTACAAACGGCTCGACTAAAGTGACGGTGGGAGAACAGGAGATCGACTTCAAATCTCCCTACAAGCGCATCAGCATACACGATGCCATTCAGCAAGCCATCGGCACCGACGTTCGTGAAATGAATGAGGATCAGTTAAGGGATGTCTGCCGCCAGCAGCACATTCATGTTGAGCCGAGCATGGGTAAAGGCAAATTGATTGATGAGTTGTTTAGCGAAAAGTGTGAAGCCAGCTTTGTGCAGCCTACGTTTATCATCGATTACCCGGTTGAGATGAGCCCGCTCACCAAAAAACACCGGAGTAAGCCGGGTGTTGTGGAACGTTTCGAGCTGATGGTGAATGGAAAAGAGATCGCCAATGCGTACAGCGAATTGAACGATCCAATTGAACAACGCGAACGTTTTGAAGACCAGGCAAAGCTGATGGAAAGGGGCGATGATGAAGCCATGTTTATCGACTATGACTTCCTGCGTGCATTGGAATACGGAATGCCGCCAACCTCGGGTATAGGCATAGGTATCGACCGGCTTTGTATGCTCATGACCAATCAACCATCCATACAGGACGTACTTCTATTTCCGCAAATGAGACCGGAAAAGCTGGAGGACCTCGAGGAAAAGAAAGAAGAAAACGCCGGATAAAAAAAGCTCCCCTGCCACAAAAACAGGGGAGCTTTTTAGGTAAAAGCTTATCTGGCTCCTGTTCCCATAGGTTTAGAGGCGGACAGTGCCGGTACAATGGTCGGGTCGACCTTCGACTTGTTTAATACCGAGGTAATGCTCGATATCACCCCTGCTATATCCGACAGGTCGGCAGGAACGATCATGGTATTGTTTGTCTTCGCCAGTTTGCCGAACTCGGAAAGGTATTGTTCGGCTATGCGGAGATTTACGGCGTTCATACCGCCGTCTTCATTGATCGACTTTGCGATTTCACGAATACCTTTTGCTGTTGCTATTGCAACGAGTTCTATTTCTGAAGCAGTACCTGTTGCTTCATTGATCCGCCGTTGCTTTTCACCTTCGGAACGTGCAATGGTTTCCTGCTTTTCTCCTTCTGCCCTGTTTATTTTAGCTTGCTTGTCTCCCTCCGACTCAGCGATTAAAGCTCTTTTCTCGCGTTCAGCACGCATCTGCTTTTCCATCGCATCCCTGATACTTTGTGGGGGCGAGATGTTCTTTACTTCATAACGGGAAACTTTAATTCCCCACGGTCCGCTTGCCTTATCTACCGCTTCCACTATGCTGCCGTTTACGGTCTCACGCTCTTCAAATGTTTTGTCCAGTTCCATTTTACCAATGATGCTGCGCATGGTGGTTTGCGAAATTTGTACAACGGCAAACTTGTAATTATCGATACCATAAGAGGCTTTTTGCGGATCGATGACCTGCAGGTACAGGATACCGTCGACCTCTACTGCGATGTTATCCCTGGTGATGCATATTTGAGAGGCCACGTCGATAGCTTGTTCCTTGAGGTTTTGCTTATAAGCGATTTTATCGATGAACGGTATCAGGATGTGAAAACCGGCATCGAGGGTACGACTATATTTACCGAGTCTTTCCACGATGAAAACCGAGCGTTGCGGCACTACTTTAAACGTGGATAGAAAAGCGACCAGCAGAAGCAGGATCAACAGGATGAGCATAATGGTAGCTGCCGTCATAATAGGGTTTTGGTTGATTTTACGATTAATAAGATGCTGTCGTTTCCAACGATGGTTACGTTTTCTCCTTTCTGGATCACGTCTTCGGAACGGGCATTCCAGCTGGTGCCCTTGAAGTCTACCTTACCCGTTTCACCAGGTATAATGGCGGTTTCGGCTTTGCCCGTTTTGCCCAGGAATTCGTCCTCGATCTCACTCGAATGTTTTTTTGCCTCGATGATCTGCTTGACCCACTTTCTGAACAGTAGTATGGTAATAAGGGATGCTGAAAGAAAGATGACCAGTTGTGTGTTTATGGAGAGATCCATTAATAAGGTGAGAATTCCAACCGACCATGCGCCGATGGCAAAAAAGAAAAGAATCAATCCGGGGATAACAAATTCAAGCAGGAAAAACGCAAAGCCTATAATGAACCATATGACTGCCGCATTATAGAAGTTTTCCATTTGGGTACGTTTTTAAGAGAGGGTGTGAATTTCAAATATAACTCAAATGGTCCTACAATCATAACGTGCACGGGGATGTCGCAATGGTTAGCAGTTGCTTACGACCCATGTTGGGCTAAGCCCGCGCTTTGTTCTAATAGCAGATTTGCGGGCAGAACCTATGCAGAACCCGGCTGAAATTGCCATCCCGCGAACGGGATTGGCCCTCTTTTGTACCTTCAGTACTTGCAGCGGGGCTGCCGTGGTCAACGGCCGTGTAGATGATCTGCCGGGGAAAATCCAGTCTTGTATTCTAATGTGAAATTATTGTTAGCGTTGCTGATCAGAGTGAATTAACGGTTCGCTTGTTTATTCTCGTTTTCAGTCGAAGGAGTATAATAACATTGTTTCCATCGTGATTCAGCCTAATACTTTCGAATAAGGCGTTTTCGTTTCGATTAGCCTTGTAACTGCGTTCGAGCAATACGCCCGTCTGACTTGAAAGTGATCAGGTATCGCATACGAACTTACCGTTTCGACAATCCAGTGGTACTACAAGCTGCATTCTTTAACTTGGCTGTCTAAATTTGAATATGAAAGTCAGTGGGTTCACGTTTATCCGCAATGCGATCAAATACGACTACCCAATCGTGGAGGCGATTAAAAGCATATTACCAATTTGCGATGAAGTGGTAGTAGCCGTCGGCAAAAGTGACGACGATACCCTGCTGCTGATAAAAGCAATTGACCCGAAGGTCAGGATCATCGAGACGGTTTGGAACGATAGCCTTCGAGAGGGTGGCGCTGTACTCGCAGACGAAACAAACAAGGCATTCAAAGCAATTTCAAAGTCGAGCGACTGGTGTTTTTATATACAAGGCGACGAAGCCATCCACGAGCAATACCTGCCGGCAGTATTCAACGCGATGAAGGAATACAAAAGTGATAAGAAAGTTGATGGCCTGTTGTTTAAATATCTTCATTTTTATGGGAGCTATGATTATGTGGGTAACAGCGGAAAGTGGTACCGCAACGAGATCAGGGTGATCAGAAATGATCCATCCATATACAGCTACCGTGATGCGCAGGGCTTTCGAAAAGGCGATAACGAGAAGCTACGGGTGAAAGCAGTTGACGCTTACATCTATCATTATGGCTGGGTTAGGGAACCCTCGGCAATGCAAGGCAAGTGGAACAACTTCGGGCGTTACTGGAATGGCGACAACTGGACAGAAAGTGCAGAACAAACTTATACCGGTGACTTTGATTACAGTAAGGTCGACAGCCTTGAAAAGTTTGGCGGATCACATCCCGTGGTAATGCAAAACAGGATCAATTCGATGAATTGGCGTTTCGACCGCGATCTCTCCTACAACAAACTCAGGCTAAAGGACAGGCTGAAAAACTTCGTAGAAAAGCTTACCGGCCACCGGCCTTTCGACTATAAAAATTATAAGATCATTTAGTTTATACAAACAAGTCCTGGTAGAGTTTGCCCCCGGGAGTAACTGCATATTTGTCGAGGTCGGTAATACCTTCGCGGGCAAGCACAGCCTCATCAATAAAGGTGTTGCCCGTGCATTCTGAAGCTGGTCTTTTGAATATATAGTAAGCAGCATCTGCAATGATCTCAGGGGTACGGCTCATCTTCATCAGGGTTTCTCCACCCAACAGGTTTTGTACAGCTGCAGTTGCAATCGTTGTTCTTGGCCACAACGCATTTGCAGCGATGTTATACTGCTTTAATTCACCTGCTAAACCCAGTGCAATCATCGTCATGTTGTATTTGCTAACCGTATAAGCAACATGTGGTGCAAACCATTTCGGGTCGAGGTTAAGTGGCGGCGACAAGGTGAGGATGTGCGCATTGCTGCTTTTCTTCAGGTGTGGAATGCAGGCCTTGCTCATAAAAAAGGTTCCGCGCACATTGATATCGTACATCAGGTCAAAGCGTTTTGGATCCGTTTTTTCTGTAGGAGACAGGGAAATTGCAGAAGCATTGTTTACAAGGATGTCGATCCCGCCGAACGTGTCAACAGTTTTTTGAACCGCTTCTTCAATTTGCTGTTCGTTTCGGATGTCGAGCTGAATAGCCAGTGCTTTTCCACCGGCAGCTTCAATTTCGGCTGCGGCGGAATAGATTGTGCCTCCGAGTTTTTGGTTCTCCTCGATACTTTTAGCGGCAACCACTACATTGGCGCCTTCAGCCGCTAAACGAAGTCCGATTGCTTTGCCGATACCCCTGCTGGCACCGGTGATAAATACCGTTTTGTTTTGAAACATGGCAACAACTTGAGCTTGTAAATTAACGGTAAAGAACCGGATGTTTAGAAGCTTTTTATGTAATTTGTTGTGATGGAAACAGGGGTAAAGCCACCACGAACCGGGATAGAGGCATTCAAGCTGATGCCCGAGGGAACATTTTGCCAGCTCATTGATAATGCACTTATTATGTCACCCGCACCACTGGTTCAACATGCCCGCATTCAAAGTTTGATTTTTAGCCAGCTTTTCAATTACGTTACCCAGAGCCAACTTGGAGAAGCTTTTGTGGCTCCTGTAGACGTTTACCTCGACGAAAAGAATGTGTACCAACCCGACATCTTTTTCATATCGGATGAGCAAAAGCATCTTATAAAAAAGAACGGCGTTTACTGCGCGCCTGACCTGGTTGTTGAAATATTGTCGGCTGATCGCAATTACGACCTCGTACTTAAAAAAGGGGTTTACGAGAGAGCCGGTGTGAAAGAATATTGGGTTGTGGATCCGGAAACGAAGTGGTGCGAAGGATTTGTTCTAACACAGGGAATATTTAACTCTGTAGGTAATAGTACGGGCGAATGCAACATTCGGTTATTCGATTTGGAAGTACGTTTTTGAATATTTACATTAAGTTTTTAATCATCCTTAAGAGTCTTATTCCATCCAACGCCGGAATTGACCCGACCCGGTTTTCTGCATGATTGCAAAACGATAGCAGATCTGCGATGAAGCCGTTGAAGGTAGATAACTATGTTTTCAAAGCGCTTTCGCTTGATCGGCGCCAAGGTTAAACATCAGTAAC
>JASLBT010000079.1 GCA_030146445.1 Segetibacter sp.
CGATGCCGCGATCAGTACGGGTAGGCTGACCCGGGAAGCGATCCTGCACACAAAAGAGGGACGGCCGTTTTTCGACAGCGAACATGGGCCCATTCACACTTATAAAGACCACCATAAAACATTGCCCGAGCCTTTTGACGATGAGTATTTCCGTCACATGCAGTGGGCACACTTCGCGTCAGGAGGAGCAGGCGGAGGCATGCGATGGCCAAACCGGAAACCGCACTCACTTACTAAAGGGATGCGCAGGGCTCAGCTGGCACTTAGCAGGTTTCTGCCCCTCATCAACTGGCAGCAGTTCCGGCGACGGAGCCTGAACGACGAAATCAAACTATCTACAAACGCTTTGGCGGGTTTCGGCTGTGGGGATGATCAGCAAGCCGTTTTATGGCTATTGCGCACCGACAGCCTTGATAAAAGAGGGATGATCCGGCACGATGTTGAGCCGGTGCAGGGCTGCGTTCACGTTCCGGGACTAAACCGCGGCAAATACATGGTCACCGCATGGGATACAAATGCAGGAGCCATTATAAAAAATTTCGAGGTGGAACATACTAACGAGGAGCATCTGTGCCTTGCGGTTCCGCCGCTGATCAGCGATGTCGCTATCGCAATTAAGCCTGCAAAGCGCTAAGTAGAATACAGGATTTTTCCTCAGGAAATATCACGTTATGTATCCGAAGATCTGGCAAGCTGCTGTTGGTGTGAGCTGATGTTGACGTCAACTTAAACTTATCCACACGAAATCTACGTTGCATCAAAACAAATGCGGTGTATACGCAAGTATAGTATTTTTACGCTAGAGGTTCTAAGGCTGCTGTCGGTTTTCACTGAAGCAAAAAGTCATTCAGTTGCACTTCCATCCGGGTATAGAAAAAGAGTTTATCTGAATGTTCCAATCATGCAGAAATGCCCCGGCCCCGGCAATTGTTCGCTGGTCAGCGAATAAACCACAGGTTCAACCGGGGAAAACATACATGATAAAAGTAATAGATGTACCATTGCTTCAAATTGCCAGGCGGAAGAACATAGCATCGTGGGGGAGTTTGTCGTAAAGCTTGCCTCAAAACGCCCGTTTTAGGGATACATTTTCTTATCAACATACTGGTTTTGACAAATAATCCATTGCCGACGAGGTTTGTAGCTGCTCATATGCTTTTTTTTGCAGGTTTGTTGTAGCTTGTCGCTTTACCAGACGCATCGTAAAATGCTTCAGGCATTCGAAGCCTTAAGGGTCATGGATGGCTTGCTTACGGGTTGATTTAGGATGATGAACCCGTTCGTCAGCAGCAGGCTGCAGGTATATACCTCTAATGTTAGCTGCCGTGGCTGCGGGTAGTTATTGGTGACTGCGTTTGCAAACAAGTTGTATGATAATCGTTGTAGACCGCAGAATTTGTAAAGGTTCTTTTGTTTGTTACAACGGTTTGTTTCTGATGGTGTTTTGAAACCGCTGGAACAATTTTTTTATAAAAGTAATTTCATTATTAAACACTTGCATTGATGAAGAAAAAAGTTTTGATCACCGGCGGTGCCGGATTTATCGGATCGCATTTGGCGGATGAACTTTTAGAAAATGGCTACGAGGTACGTGTACTCGACAATTTGAGTGAACAGGTTCATGGGAAAAATGTAATCCGGCCGGAATACCTGAGTGAAGATGTTGAGCTGATTATTGGCGATGTAAGGGATCCCAAAAAGGTGAAAGAAGCTTTAAAAGGCATCGATGCTGTTTATCACTATGCTGCAATGGTGGGCGTTGGCCAGAGCATGTATGAAATAAAGGAATATACTGACGTAAACAATATGGGAACAGCCGTTCTCCTGGAGGCCCTCAGCAAAAACCCTGTAGAAAAGCTGGTTGTTGCTTCGAGTATGAGCATCTATGGAGAGGGCTTATACAAAGACTCCAGCGGGGTAATTAAGGCAGGAGTAGAACGAAGCCTGCAGCAACTCAAAACGGGCGATTGGGAAATGTACGATGCCAACGGCAATATTCTAACCCCTTATCCCACCCCCGAAACCAAGACCCCTTCCCTGTCTTCCATCTATGCTCTTTCTAAATACGATCAGGAACGTATGTGCCTAATGATCGGTAAAGCTTACGGAATACCAACGGTAGCCTTACGGTTTTTTAATGTTTATGGTACCCGGCAGTCGTTATCTAATCCATATACCGGTGTATTGGCTATTTTCGCCTCCCGGTTGTTAAACAATAACCCCGTTCTAATTTTCGAAGACGGAAACCAGAAACGCGATTTCGTTAGTGTGCTGGATATTGCCCGGGCTTCAAGGCTGGCCCTGGAAACCCCGGAAGCTGAGTATGATGTTTTCAATGTCGGAAGCGGCAATGCTTATACCATCAACGAAATCGCCGGAAAAATGTCGGAAATTCTTGGAAAAGAAGACATCATGCCCGACATCTGTGGTAAATACCGGGTCGGTGATATCAGGCATTGTTCGGCCGATATAACAAAAGCCAGAGCAATATTGGGTTATGAGCCAAGAGTGACATTGGAGCAGGGATTAATTGAACTGGCGGAATGGCTCGAGGGGCAAACTGCAGAAGATAAGGTAACCGAGATGCGAAATGAATTAGCGGTAAGAGGACTTACAGTTTAAAATACGAAATCGAATAAATACAATGTTGGCAAATCAATCCTTTAATGACCGTAAAATGGAGGACAAAAAAGAGCTAGTTGGTTTAGTGCAGTGGTTTGAGGTGGGCGAATACGAGGCGGTAGAAAAAGCAATAATCGATTTTAAAAAGTTGGGCATAGCAGCAATACGCACCAACTTGTCATGGTCCGAATGGCGCTCAGAAGGAGGAAAAGCCTGGTACGACTGGTTGTTGCCAACATTAGCAAAAGACCTTCAGCTTTTACCTTGCCTGTTCTACACTGCTCCTTTCACTGGAACAAAATCAAGCAAACCTGCGGAGCCACAAACTCCAAACGATTATGCCGACTTTATTGACTCACTGCTGGTAAATTATGGGGAGCATTTTGAATATGTAGAACTATGGTACGGTCAAAATAAGGGACCGCATAACCATAGCGGTGATCAAACATTTGATACATTCTGTGAAATAGTTGGTACTGCCGCTGCCCGCATCAGGAATAGTGGCAAGAAAAGTGTCCTTGGTGGAATTTGCGCCGGCAATTTTGGTTGGCTGCCAGGTATGTTCAATAACAAACTGATGCAGTATATCGATGTTTTGGGTTTCCAGTTCTTTGCAGACGACGTGGAAAACCAGGGGGAAAACATTGGCGTGATGATCGACCGGCTACGTGAAATGCTTGAGCTGTACAATTCACCGGCGGCAATATGGATCACCGAAGCAGGCTGCTCTACCTGGCGAAAACCCGCTTCAGCACAGGTCAGGGAATTTATTGATGCGCTAAATGCGCAGTGCGAAAGGTTGTATTGGTACGCACTGAACGACCGTTCGCCAGCCCGCGCTGGTACTGGCCAATCAGAAAAAGAGCACAACTTTGGTATGAAGGATAGGACCGGTTCTCCCAAACTACTTTACACCCTGCTGGCAACAAAGGGGGTCGACGCAATTAAAGAATATGAGTGGATAACAGAGGATGTCGTTGGCAGATCCCCGCGTAATGCTTACGATAGATACACACTTATTACCGGCGGCTCCGGCTTTGTAGGGGTGAACCTTGCAGATCGGTTGCTTAGTGAAGGAAAAAAGGTAATGGTATTTGATAATTTATGCAGAACGGGTGTTGAAAATAACCTGTTTTGGCTTAAAGAAAAGTATAAGCACAACCTGCAGATCATGATTGCGGACATCCGCGATAAGGCTGCCGTAAACGCTGCGGTGGCGAATGCCGACCAGGTTTTCCATTTCGCCGCACAGGTCGCCGTGACTTCCAGTCTTGAAAATCCTTTTCACGACTTTGAAGTAAATGCACAAGGCACCCTTAACCTGCTTGAAGCAATCCGGAATACGGAGCACCAACCACCGGTTCTTTTTACCTCTACAAATAAAGTTTATGGTGGTTTAGACGATCTCGGTATAGTGATGAACGGCACACGCTACCATCCGGAGAATACATTTTACCGCCAGAACGGCATTAGCGAGAACAGGAACCTCGAGTTCCACAGTCCATATGGCTGCACAAAGGGTGTTGCTGATCAGTACATGCTTGATTATGCCAGGACGTTTGGTTTAAAGACGGTGGTGTTCAGGATGAGTTGTATTTACGGTCCTCACCAATTTGGCACAGAGGACCAGGGTTGGGTGGCTCATTTTCTTATACAGGCAATGAAGAACAAGCCCATAACACTATATGGTGACGGAAAACAAGTTCGCGACATACTTTTTGTTGAGGACCTTGTAAATGCTTTTATACTTGCCATGGAGAACATCAGCCTTGTTTCCGGTAATGCTTTTAATATGGGCGGTGGAGTAAACAATACCGTTAGCCTGCTCGAGTTATGTGATCTCATCGGCGAAATTGCCGGAAAGAAACCGGAGGTCAGGTTCGACGAATGGCGCCCGAGTGATCAAAAATACTATGTTTCCGATTTTGGTAAGTTCGCTGGAGTAACCGGATGGACACCAAACATCGACAGCAATGAAGGTGTTCAACGCTTGTACCAGTGGCTTCTTGAAAACGCGGGGATCCCCGTCGTTAGAAAGGCCAGGAAACAAAAGATCATCAACCCCGCTTAGCTTGAAACCTCAATCCTTCAGGTTGGTGCCGCGATCCGGAAGTTCTCCGGCTTGATGCCCGCAGGGAATTAAGTTTTCGGCGGTTTACCCGACGGGTGTTTCAATCCTCAGAGCAATATTGAATACGCTACTTTGCACGCTTAACCTAACCAGGAGATGAAGTTTGATGTCCCGACAATCAGTATCACCTTCAATCAAGACGAACGATAAAATAAGCGCTACCGAATGATCGCAGCTGTATTAGACAATCCAAAAACATTCATTCTTCAAAAAAAAGAAGTCCCCACCTTACAGAGAGACGAAGTGAAAATAAGGGTAGAAGGATGCGGGATATGTGCTTCAAGCATACCCGTATGGGAAGGAAGAGAATGGTTCAACTACCCCATGGAAGCCGGCTCTCCCGGGCACGAAGGCTGGGGGATCGTTGAAGAAGCCGGTAACGAAGTCACCCGGGTTAAACGAGGCGATCGCGTTGCATTTTTATCATTTCATGCTTACGCCGAATACGATGTCGCAAACGAAAATGCACTGGTCAGGCTGCCGGAACAATTGGCCAACAAACCGTTTCCTGGTGAGCCATTAGGATGTGCCTTAAACATCTTTAACCGGAGCGACATTTCAAAAGATGATGTGGTCGCAATAATCGGGATAGGGTTCCTGGGTGCGTTACTTTGCCAGCTCGCAAAAAAGCGCGGTGCAAAAGTCATTGCAATTTCGCGCAGAACATATTCGCTGGGTTTTGCTGAAAAATATGGTGCCGATGAGATGATCGCACTAACAAGCACCTGGGAGGTAAGTAATAAGGTAGCTGAAATAACCGGTAATGCTTTTTGTTCAAGAGTTATCGAAGCCACCGGCAAACAGGAAGCGATTGATGTTGCCACCGAGATCGTTGCTGAAGGCGGCAAGATGATCATCGCCGGTTACCACCAGGATGGACTGCGACAGGTAAACCTGCAAAAATGGAATTGGAAAGGGATCGACGTCATCAATGCCCATGAACGCGACCCTCGAAAATACCTGTCGGGTATGCAGGATGCGGTAGATGCGGTGGTGAATGGCTTAATCGATCCTGATCTTTTGTACACCGATATTCTTTCTATAGACGAACTTAATAAAGGTTTTGAAATGACGCGGAGCCGGCCGAATGGCTTTATGAAGGCATTGATCAAATTTTAAAAATTGTAGTGTTGGAAACAGTGGAAACAAAACCAGCACTGGCTTTTGCCGGTGTGGGCTGGATAGGTAGAAGCAGGCTAAAGGCGGCGGCAGAAAGCGACGTCGCAACAATAAGCCGTTTAAGCGATCCCTCGGAAACCTGTTTGCAGGAAGCGCTAAAAATCGCTCCCGGAAGTAAAACAAGCGCCGACTTCGAAGATGTTGTAGCGGATAAAAATATAGATGCAGTGGTGATTGCAACGCCAAGTGCGTTGCACATGCAACAGGCGGTAGCTGCATTTGAAAGCGGCAAAGCCGTCTTTTGCCAAAAACCACTGGGACGGAACTTGCAGGAAGTTAAGACGGTTGTTGATGCCGCAAAAAAGAACAACCGGCTTCTGGGTGCAGACTTCTCTTACCGGCATACCACCGCATTTAGGGAAATATATTCAGTGATAAAGTCAGGTGAACTCGGTAAGATCTTCGCCGTCGACCTTAAGTTTCATAACGCTTATGGGCCCGATAAACCCTGGTTCTACGACCTTTCACTGTCTGGTGGCGGTTGTGTTCTCGACCTGGGTATTCACCTGATCGACCTGATGTTATATGCGCTTGACTTCCCGGAGGTAAAGGCCGTATCGGGCAGCTTGCTGGCAAAAGGCGTTTCCGTGAAGCGAAAAAACGAAGTGGAAGATTATGCAAACGTTTATATGGAACTGGAAAACGATGCCACAGCACAGCTCGCCTGCTCCTGGAATTTAGCTGCCGGCTGCGACGCCGTGATAGAAGCTTCATTCTTTGGAACTAACGGAGGTGTATCCATCAAAAACGTATCGGGCTCCTTTTACGACTTTGTGGCGAGCAGGTATTATGGTACCAAAACGGAGACCCTCGCCAGTCCACCGGATGATTGGGGCGGAAGGGCATTGGTCGACTTTATTGAACGATTATCGGTCAGTTTTGAATACAGCCAGGAAGCGGAAGAATACCTGAAATCAGCAGAAGTATTGGACAAGATCTATGGAAGGATTGGGTGATCATAAACCATTACGCATCCTGATGACTGCCGATACCGTCGGTGGCGTATGGACGTATGCCATTCAATTATGCAAAGCACTTCTTGATTGCAACGTGCACTTCTATCTGGTGACTACGGGTGCACCATTGCAAGCATTTCAAAAGTTTGAAGCAGACGGGCTGGCAAATATTACACTTTACGAAACCGACTTCCAGCTCGAATGGATGGAGGAGCCATGGCAAAGTATTGAGGCAGCCGGTAAGTGGTTACTGAAATTGGAAAAAGAATTGCAACCCGACCTTATCCATCTAAACTGTTATGCTCATGGGTCCCTTGCATGGCAGGCACCCGTAATAGTCGTGGCTCATTCGGATGTTTACTCCTGGTGGCATTCGGTGAATAAGGAGGCTCCGCCGGCGTTATGGGATCAATACTACCAGAAAGTGAGGGCCGGTCTGATGGGTGCTGATCACATTGTGGCCCCATCAGAAACGATGATGATGTTTATCCGTGAGCTATATGCCATTGATACACCCGGAATAGTAGTATATAACGGAACCAGTGCCGATACCTTTTACCCGGCTGCGCAAAAAGAGCAGTATGTTTTTAGTATGGGCAGAATATGGGACCAGGCAAAAAATATACAGCTGTTAACAGCAGCTGCGCCTGATGTGAACTACCCCATTAAACTAGCCGGTGACAGCAGCTTCGCCGGCAACCATGGTGCGAGTTCGGGCACAAACATCACTTACCTGGGACGGCTGTCTTCCACCGGAATTGCTGAACAACTTTCAGCAGCAGCGCTGTACGTACTGCCGGCAAAGTATGAACCGTTCGGATTATCGATACTTGAAGCGGCATTAAGTGGTTGTGCTCTGGTGTTGGGAGACATTGGTTCATTAAGAGAGATTTGGAGTGACGCCGCCGTATATGTGAAAACAGAAAACCGGGCTGATCTTGCAGAAACTATAAATTACCTGATGGCTGACGACGCGGCTCGTTTCCAATATGTTTCGCGGTCGATTTCGCGGGCGAAACAATATACTGCTTCGGTAATGGCTGGCAAGTACCTTGGCTTATATCGTCAGCTAGCACACAGGTCAACTGCTTTTCGAATTAGAAATGTTTAAGAAAGAAGCTTTTGCAAGGGTAAATTGAACATTGTTCCGGCGTAGTTATTTATTGCGCTTCTATTTTAAGAGAGTTTTTTTGGCGACCAGCGGAGGGAAGTCTGTTCAACATCGTTGTGTCACTCACTTCTACAACAACAATGCTATTCGGCGGTATTGGTCAGTCGCACGGCATTAATTACCATTCAAACAATGAATGGCTACATGATATAACCGCCACATAACAACAGAAATACGGGGAACTACATCAATGAACATTATACTTTTTTACCATTCGCTGCTTTCGGATTGGAACCACGGTAATGCGCATTTCCTGCGGGGTATAGCTACCGAACTAATTTCGCGAGGAAACCAGGTTACGATTTACGAACCCAAAGACAGCTGGAGCTTATCAAACCTCATCAAAGAAAAAGGTGAAGCAGCGATCGAAGAATTTTACAGTTATTATCCACTGTTGAAATCGGTACAATACAATCCCGATATAGATCTCGACACTGTTTTAGCGGACGCAGATCTCGTAATCGTACACGAATGGAACGAACACGATCTTGTAAAACGGGTCGGCGAAAAACGAAAATCGCATCGGTTTAAATTGCTGTTTCACGACACGCATCACCGGGCTGCTACAGAAATCGAAAGCATGAAAGCATATGACCTTTCAGCTTACGACGGGGTGTTGGCGTATGGCCAGGTGATCAGCGACATATATCTGCAAGCAAAGTGGACGCAAAGAGCGTGGACGTGGCATGAAGCTGCAGATACAAAAATATTCAAGCCGATGCCCACGGATGACTATGAAGGTGACCTGGTTTGGATAGGCAACTGGGGTGATGAGGAACGAACAAAAGAACTTATCGAATTCCTGATCGAGCCGGTAAAAGAGCTTAAGCTAAAGGCAAAGATATATGGTGTGCGTTACCCCGACCATGCAGTGAAAGCCCTGGCTGCTGCCGGAATTGATTACGGAGGATGGCTACCAAACTATAAGGCACCGGAAGTTTTTGCCCGCTATCGCTTTACCGCACATGTACCGCGTGGGCCATATGTGCGATCGCTGCCAGGCATACCTACGATCCGGCCATTTGAAGCATTGGCTTGTGGCATTCCCTTGCTATCCTCACCCTGGAGCGACGCAGAAAACCTTTTTACACCCGGTAAAGACTTTGTTTTTGCACAGAATAAACAAGAGATGAAAACCTTGATGCGCAGAGTATTGGAAGACGATGCGTTTGTTGCAGAGCTGAAACAAAATGGCCTTGCAACCATTCAGCGAAGGCATACCTGTTCGCACCGGGTTGATGAGCTATACAAAATCTGTGAAGAGCTCGGTGTAAATAATTTATCTAAACAAAACATTGGTTAACATGAAGTTTGCTTTTTTTGGATCAAGCCTGGTTTCCGCATATTGGAACGGTGCAGCTACATACTATCGCGGTATCATCCGGGCGATGCAGGAGAGGGGCCATGAGATCACTTTTTATGAACCTGATGCATACGACAGGCAGAAGAATAGGGACATGGAAGATCCTGAATGGGCCCGGATAAAAGTTTATGCAGCAACGGAGGAGGAGATGTATAAGGCGCTGGAAGATGCCTCCCATGCTGATGTGATTATTAAGACCAGCGGTGTTGGTGTGTTTGACGAGCAACTGGAGAGAGAGGTGCTCAAGTTTAAGTTGCAAAACAAGTACGTCATCTTTTGGGATGTTGATGCGCCTGCTACCCTTGACCGTGTAAATGAATCGGACAGCGATTATTTTAAAGACCTGATACCACAATATGATTTGATATTGACCTATGGCGGAGGTGACCCGGTGGTAAATGCCTACCGGAAACTCGGTGCAAAAAACTGTTTCCCTATTTACAATGCATTGGATCCCTCCACCCATCACCCGGTAGAACGTGAAGCCCGATTCGAGGCCGACCTCGCGTTTCTGGGTAATCGACTACCTGATCGTGAAAAACGGGTAGAAGATTTCTTTCTTACCCCTGCCTCGCAAACGCCCGGATGCCGCTTCATTTTAGGTGGCAATGGCTGGCACGACAAGCCGATGTCTGCCAACATCAATTATATCGGGCACGTATTTACCAGGGACCACAACGCTTTGAACTGCTCGCCAAAAGCAGTGCTAAACATCAGTCGTGATAGCATGGCAAAATATGGTTTCTCCCCTGCAACACGTGTTTTTGAAGCGGCAGGTGCCGGTGCCTGCATAATCACTGATTACTGGATAGGTATCGAAACCTTTTTTGAACCTGGAAAAGAGATACTGGTTGCACGCAGTGGCGACGAAGTAAAGGAGATTTTATCCGGACTTTCGAAAGAGCAGGCGGAACAAATCGGACAAGCCGCACTAAAAAAAGTATTAGCGGAACATACCTACACTCACCGTGCAGCGGAACTGGACCGCATTTTAAGAAACCAATTCGTTCTAGCAACAGCCGTGGTATGAGTCAATCCAACCTAAACATTGTTATACTTGGCCTGTCAATTACTTCCTCCTGGGGAAATGGGCATGCAACTACCTTTCGTGGGCTCATCCGTGAACTCGACAAAAAAGGGCACCAGCTGACCTTCCTTGAGCGGGATGTGCCATGGTATGCTGCTAACCGCGACATGCCCTATCCACCTTTTTGTAAAACGATTCTCTACGACAGCCTGGAGGAGCTGAAGCAGAAGTATGCCGACCTGGTTGCCGGTGCAGACCTGGTGATTGTAGGTTCCTATGTACCCGAAGGTGTCGAGGTTGGAAAATTTGTAACCTCAACAGCGCACGGCATTACGGCTTTTTATGATATTGATACCCCTGTTACGCTCGCAAAAATTGAAAAAGGTGATTTCGAGTACCTCCACCCCAACCTGGTTGCTAAATACAACCTATACCTGTCATTTACCGGAGGACCTACACTTCAGCGGATCGAAGAACAATATGGCTCCCCGGCAGCGAGGCCCTTCTATTGCTCTTTTGATCCTGATCTTTACTATCCTGAGTTAAAAGAAATGAATTGTGACCTTGGATACTTGGGAACATACAGCGACGATCGCCAACCGCCTTTACAAAAGCTGATGCTGGATGCAGCCACAATGCTGCCGGGCCAACGCTTTGTTGTTGCAGGCCCCCAATATCCCACAAATATTTCGTGGGGAGCTAACGTAAAACGTATTGAGCACCTGCCGCCTTCGGAGCACCGGGCTTTTTACAACAGCCAGCGGTTTGCGATGAATATCACGCGAGCCGACATGATTTCAGCCGGCTATTCGCCTAGTGTACGATTGTTTGAAGCCGCCGCATGCGGCACTCCGATCATTAGTGATTACTGGGACGGAATCGACAGCATATTCGAGATCGGCTCAGAAATTTTGATATCCCATTATGCTGACGATACGGTGAAATACCTGACAACGATCAATGAAAGCGAAAGAAGGGGTATCGGTGAAAAAGCACGCGGGAAAGTGTTGGCTCATCATACTGCCGCCCATCGCGCCGGCGAACTGGAGATTTACTACAGAGAGGCGGTGGCGATGAAGGTTGGGGTTTGACGAAGTGAATTATTTTTCACACAACCACAGTACCCAGGGCTAGGTTTATCGGTTGCCATGCCAGTCCATTGCTGTCATCGCAGTTGATTGCTGTCATGCCGACGGCAGAGGCATCTTATCGTAAGTGCCATGCAGGCAATATACCAGCCGAATGTCATTTCGTGGGATTCCCCGTGGCCTCGGAATGACAATACACAAAGCAAAGGAGTCCAATTGGTCGGGACTCCTCGTGGCCTCGGATTGACAATGTGGTTGCTAATTCTTCTTGTTCCGGTTAGATGCGGTATCGTTCGCTCCAATGCCGACTCTCCGCTGTCATGCCGACGCCGGAGGCATCTCGTCGTAAGTCCCATGAAGCAATACATCGGCTCATCTTTCGTCGTCCCAAATCTCATCTCTCCCTATGTATCAACGCGTATTATAACGTTTCCACCAGCTCCTGGTAGTAATCCAGTCCGAGGTGGGTGATAAGGTCTTCACCCATCATGTGGCGTAAGGTGTTCTGTAGTTTGATGAGTTGCTTGAATATGTCGTGTTCGGGTCGAAGTCCGGGTGCGGTTTGCGGCGATTTAAAATAAAATGATAGCCATTCCTGGATGCCTGACATCCCTGCTCTTTTAGCCAGGTCGCTGAACAAGGCGAGGTCGAGCACGAGCGGTGCCGCTAAGATCGAGTCACGACATAAAAAGTTGATCTTGATTTGCATCGAATAACCCAGCCATCCGAAGATGTCGATGTTGTCCCAGCTTTCCTTGTTATCACCATGCGGGGGATAATAGTTGATCCTTACTTTGTGGTAAATCTCACCGTACAACTCCGGGTTGATATCCGGCTGCAAAATGTCTTCCAACACACTCAGCTTCGACACTTCCTTTGTCTTAAAATTATCCGGGTTGTCGAGCACATAGCCATCGCGGTTACCGAGGATGTTTGTCGAAAACCAGCCCTTTACGCCAAGTGCCCTCGCCTGCAGTCCCGGCGCCAGGATCGTCTTCATAAGTGTCTGGCCGGTTTTGAAATCTTTACCACCTATAGGGGTGGATGTCCGCATCGACAGTTCGATCAAGGCCGGAATATCACACGTCAGGTTTGGCGCACCATTCATGAAGGGTACACCAAGTTTGATGGCTGCATAGGCATAAATCATTGATGGTGCAATTGAAGGATCGTTGTTCCTTAAGCCTTCTTCAAAGTTCTCTATAGTTTCGTGTACAGAAGAGGACTCGAAATATTTCTCGGTTGACCCACACCACACCATTACCACCCGTGAGCATTCATTCGCATCTTTAAAATTCTCAATATCATCCATCACCGCCTTTGCAAGGTCGGCTTTAGTTGGGGCCTCTTTAATGTTATCGCCATGAAGGTTGGCAATGTACCACTGGTCGAAAACAGCCTTCATCGGCTTAATGGTTTCCAGTTCTTGTTTAACCGCATGCAGCATCATCGGTTCGAGGACCTTAGCCTTAACTGCAGCCTCAAATACGTTGTCGCTATACACGTCCCAGCCACCAAAAACAATATCGTTCAAACTTGCAAGCGGTACAAAATCCTTGATAGCAGGGTTCCGGTTTTCAGTGCGTTTACCCAGGCGAATATTGCCCATCTGGGTTAAAGATCCAACCGGCTGCGCCAGGTTTTTCTTTACGGCTTCCACACCTGCAATCAAAGTGGTCGCAACGGCGCCAAGTCCGGGTATCAGGATACCTAATTTTCCTTCAGCTTTTGCTACGTTATTGTTCATGTATGATTTTTTAAGTCGAATGAAATTGGATGATTGTTTAAACCCAACACGAGAGGATAGAATATATATGCAAGGATACGAAAAGACTTCAAGCTAAGTACCAGCTAATGTCGGGGAGTTTTAGTTATTATATGACCACGGTATTTCACAAGTATGAACAATTGAGGATAATTATAACCAATTGTAACTCAAGCAGCTACTTAGAACAAGAAGATGCTGGTCTAAAGTTGGAGCATTAGGAGTTCGCGGATGACGACTGGAATGGTAAAAGCAGAAAACGGAAGCAGTCGAGCCAAAAACGATGCGCACATGTTTTGGAGTGAGCCCATTGCTACTTGCATCAGCAACAAAGCTGAAGTGGGTAGTTTGCAGGCCTTGTTCCTTACATAATTTTGTAGAATAACTTACAGACGCAAGTCAATAATTCCACAATCCGAAATTCGCTAATCCGCAGTCCGGTAATTCGTAAACCATATTGCTTACAATGGGATCGAACCGGTGTCGTTTACTACGAGGATCCGCACGCTGTCGGCGTAAACTTCTACTATGCTTACCGAAGCGGGGCTGATTTCGAGCCGCTGAAACATGTCGAGGTGAATACCTGCATAGTAGGCCAAAGTCGCTTTTATCAGGTCGGAATGACCAACAATTGCGACCGTTTCACCAGTGTGTTTCGCACGCAATATTTCAAGACCCGCAATCATACGCGCCTGGGCCTCGGCCATAAGCTCCCCACCGGGTATACGGGTGCAACTCCTGAACGAATTGAAATGCTTAAAAGTCGGATCATTCCGAAGTTCCTCAATTGATCTACCGGTCCATTCGCCAAAGTCTACTTCAAGAAAATGACCATCCATGATCGTCGCCAGCCCGTAGCGCTTCGAGAGTGGTTCTGCCGTTTCCATAGTCCGCTGTAACGGACTGCTGTAGATTGCATGTATCACCAGGCCGGTCAACCGGTTGGCAAGTTCTTCCGCCTGTTCATATCCCGCCTGGTTTAGCGAAACACCCTCCCATCTTCCGGCAAGTGCTTTGCCCACCATATCCGTGGTAGCATGTCGGATCAACACAAATTTTGTCATCAGCCTTCTTTTTCTGGTATTGGTTACTGTTTATCTTTTAAATTGCCGCGCATCCAAATTGCCGGCATCGCGGTAATATTCGCCAGTAATCACATGGCATCTTATTTTAAGTGAACACTGGCAAAACCAGAAAGGATATTACCACAACCGGACCTTCGGTGAAAATAGCTGACCCTTACTTAAGCCCGGTATTAACCCGGGTAAATAAACAGGCGTTTTACCAGAAATTGGTCTGACATTTTTTAAAAAACTGAATTAACCGGGCTCACCTTTTCAGCAGATGTGCAAGGCAGGTCTGCAAAATGGATTTGCCTGAGGCTACATAATCATCCGATTTAAGAACTCATGATATACCCACCAGCGTCTCCGAACAATAATACCGGCTTGAAAATAGGGGTGCTTACTTTTCACAGGTGCATCAACTACGGAAGTTACTGGCAGGCGCGTGCATTAACGGAGGGCCTGCAGGCCGGTGGAAACACGGCCGTACTTCTCGACCATGAGTCACGCCGGGTGAATTTTGCCGAATGGAAATGCGCCTTTCAACCAGTACTGCCTACCGCGGTTCCGGCGACGGACCGGCCGTTATACCGCGAGAAGGTGCTGAAGTTTTTCAAAGCATTTGAAACGATGCCCTTGTCGCCTCGCTTCGAACTCGACCATCCCAACGCGATGGAGGAATATGACGTGGTTGTAGTCGGCAGCGACGAGGTTTGGAACCTACACCATCCCTGGTATGGCAAATGCCCGCTCTTTTATGGCGACGGCCTCAGGGCAAAACGCCTGGTTTCGTACGCTGCAAGCTTTGGCAACCAGCCTGCGGATTACGGACTTGACCCCGTCTGGGCGGAAAAGTTGAGAAACTTTGACCTGATTTCTGTGCGCGACGATAACTCCAGGAAGATCATACAGGATGCACTCGGTATCGATCCCCAGATGGTGCTTGATCCCTGCCTGCAGTTCGACTTTGTACCCGATCCGCGTGATCTTACCCATTTACAGGAACCTTATGTTGCCGTTTACGGGCACAACTTCACCAATACGTTTGCCCGTAGCATCCGTGCCTGGGCCAGCGATAAAGGGCTACCATTGGTAAGCATTGGCTACCGGAACGACTGGGCAGATGAACAATGGCTTACCGCCGATCCGCACGACTTTGCGCATTTTATGGCCAATGCTGAAGTGGTGGCTACGAACTTCTTTCATGGTTGTGTTTTTGCGCTACGAAATGCAAAATCGTTCGTTTGCGAAACAACACCTTATCGTACCAACAAACTCAAGGGCCTTATGACCAAAATCGGTGGCGAACATCACCTGCTGGCTGAAGATGCAGCAGCAACAGCATTCGAAGCCCGGTTGGGCGAGCCGCTGAACCCCGGAATTTTAACCCAAATTGATCGCCTTCGCCAGAGTTCCAATGGGTACTTGCAAACGGCGGGGCTGCTTGAATGTTTACCGGCATGAATAAACTGGTA
>JASLBT010000195.1 GCA_030146445.1 Segetibacter sp.
CTTTGGCGCAACATCAATAATAATCGCAGGGTCAAAAAATTATGCCAGTAGAGCACTTCTGTAAGTATAATCCGGATTAATGCATCATTTGCGTCCCTGCTGACTTCCGGGGCTCACAGTATTAAATAAGTCTTCCGGAATTCTCCAGGTGTGGGAAGTTGCTATCACATAAATATGTCTGCTTTTTCAAGTGTGAACAAGTGTTAAACGAGCGCTTAACGGAAAGTAGCATGGAATAGCGGTAAAAGACGCCTCACACTAATCATAAACCGGTTAACACCGGTGAATTAATTCACTCGTTCATGTGATTGCACAGGGGCTTTTGCGATTGCATATTTGCATTATAAAAATTACAAAACATACAAAATACAAACACATGAAAAAGTTACTCTCAACAGCACTCATTGCCCTTTTTGCCATCAGCTCTTCTTTTGCCGGAACTACCACGAATGTTAACCGTAAAGTCACCCAAAGCTTTGAATGGGATTTTAAAGGTGTACAGGATGTTCAATGGAGCACAACCAACACCTACGCAATAGCATCTTTTGTTCAGAACAACAAGGGAACAAAAGCATATTATACACACGGCGGCGAACTGATCGGCTATGCTTCTGCCGTGAACCTCGAGGAGTTATCTGCCGGTGCAAAAAGATCGTTTGCAAAAAAGTACAGCAGCTACAGGATTACGGAAGCCATCAAATTCGAAAAACCTGAAGGTTCATCTTATTTCATCTCTGTAGAGAAAGACTCTGAAAAGTTGATTTTGCAGGTAGACAACGGACACGTTACAGTTTACGAAAAACTGAGCTAAACAATTCATCCTCTAAATATTCGAAAGCCTGTACCGTTGTGCAGGCTTTTTTCGTTTGAAAAATTTATACGAATGGTTGATTTTCCGGATGGTTGTTGAGCAGGGTAGGCGAACCGGCTATTCACCACATAAAAAAACCGGAAGAAACTCTTCCGGCTTTTCGTTGCCCGACATGGACTCGAACCACGACAAACAGTACCAAAAACTGTCGTACTACCATTATACTATCGGGCAATCCGTAAATGGAGTGCAAAAATAAGGCTTGACTTAATTTGAACCAACAAATCTTTCAAAATAAAAGTAGTTTTTTTTCAACTTTTTCCCGGCGGCGGATTAAGCTGTCAAAGACCCGTTGTGTCGCTCCGGCTCTAGCCAGATTAGATGTTGGTATTTATAAGATAACAGCTTATCATCGCTGCTGCTACTGTTGCAACAACCTTGAGTTTTCCTCCTGCTCTTTCAGGTTTTTGATCAGGTCCAGCGCTTCCGTAACAACATCCGCCATTATGGTGATGATCGACCCTGGCTCCGCATTTTCGTAAGCATACATGATCGCCTCTTTTTCGTTGAGTATAACTTTTATCGGAACGTCCTCTTGCTTCGACTCCTCTATGCCCGCAAGTAGCAGGTTAACAATCTCGTCAGCAGAACGCCCTCTGAGGTGCCTGTCCTGCCTTATAATAATCTCGTCGAAGTTTCTGCCCGAAATACGGCCGAGCTCCCGGATGTCATCATCGCGCCGGTCGCCTGTACCCGAGATAATCCCCACTTTTTTGGTGCTGTCCATCTTGTTTACAAAATCGCAGAGCAATTGCAAACCCGCCGGGTTATGCGCAAAGTCAACAAGAAAATTAAATCTTCTGAACTGAAACAGGTTAAGGCGGCCAGGTGTTTGAACCGGCGATGGAACAAAGGTGTTTAAAGCAAGCTTGATGTCCTCGCTCCTGATATTTCTAAAGATATAGGTGGCAAGTACTGCCGGCAATGTATTCATGATATTGTGCACCGCCTTACCGCCAAAGGTCAACGGTATCTCAGTCACTTTCTCCACCCGGATCTTCCAGTTGCCTTTTAATATACTTACATAGCCATTTTCGTATACCGAAGCCAGTCCGCCCTCTGCACAATGCTCCTTTATCCGGGGATTATTTTCATCCATACTAAAAAAGGCAACATTGCAATCAAGGTCCTCCCGCATGGCATAAACCCTGTCGTCGTCGGCATTAAGGATCGCATAACCGTGTTCAAAAACCGTCTCGGGAAGTACCTTCTTTACTTTTGCCATTTGTTCCAGGTCGTCTATGCCACCCAGGCCAATGTGGTCGGAACTTACATTCGTCACAATGGCGATGTCACAATTCTGGAACCCGAGACCTGCACGTAATATGCCGCCCCTGGCACATTCAAGCACGGCAAAGTCTACCGTTGGGTCTTTTAACACGAACTGTGCACTCATCGGGCCTGTACAATCGCCGGTCATCATCAGGGTGTTTTGAATATACACCCCATCGGATGTGGTAAAACCAACTTTGTAGCCGGCAGTTTTACAGATATGGGCGGTCAAGCGCGCTGTTGTTGTTTTGCCATTTGTCCCCGTCACGGCAATGATGGGTATTCGCCCACTCATTCCCCTCGGGAATAACATATCCACAACGGGTTCAGACACATTTCGCGCCAGCCCTTGAGCCGGGTCGATATGCATTCTGAACCCGGGGGCCGCATTCACTTCGAGCACAGCGCCGCCGTTTTCGGTGATCGGCACTTTAAGGTCCCCGGCCATAATGTCAATTCCACAGATGTCAAGGCCGATGATTTTGGAGATGCGTTCGGCCATAAATATGTTGGTTGGATGCACTTCATCCGTAACATCGGTGCTGGTACCGCCGGTACTCAGGTTGGCCGTATGCTTCAGCAATACCAGTTCTCCAACCGGGGGAACGGTATCCAACGAATAGCCTTTCTCATCCAGTAATTTCAGGGTAGAGTCGTCAACCGTGATCTGGGTCAGTACTTTCTCGTGCCCAAAACCCCTGCGCTCATCTTTATTGGTTTCATCAATCAGCCATTGTATCGTATGTTCTCCGTCGCCTGTAACACTCGCTGGTGTGCGCAAGGCTGCACATATAAATTTATGATTGATCACCAGCACCCTGAAATCGTAGCCGGTGATAAACTTTTCGCAGATTACCGCCCGGCTATAGTATTGGGCAGCCTCCAGAGCTTTCAACGCATGCTCCCAGTCATTAATGTTGGTAGTGGCGCCTTTTCCGTGATTTCCATCAATGGGTTTAAGTACCAGCGGGTATCCGTACCGCTCGACAGCACTCGAAAGTTCCTCGACCGAGCGAACAATCGTCCCCCTGGGCACAGGAATCTCGGCAGCCTCAAGCAGATTTTTTGTCTCTTCTTTGTCTCCTGCGATATCAACCGCGATCGTCGAAGTAGTGCTTGCAATCGTCGCCCGTATTCGCTTTTGGTGAATGCCATAACCGAGCTGAACCAGGCTGTGGCGGTTCAGCCGGATATAGGGAATACCGCGCTTTACAGCTTCGTCTACTATTGACCCCGTAGATGGCCCGAGCCGGGTATCTTCCCGTATCTCCCGCAGGGCCTGGATGTCTTCCTCGAAATTGTACTCCTGGTCATCAGCAATAGCCTGGCAGATCCGCACTGCTGCCTTTGCTGCATATACGCCGGCATCCTCTTCCATATAGCTAAATACCACGAAGTATTGTCCCGTTACTCCCGTACCCCGTGTTCTGCCAAAACCCGTATCCATGCCTGCAAGCGTTTGAATTTCGAGTGCAACATGCTCGATCACATGCCCCATCCATGTTCCTTCGTCAACACGGTGAAAGAAGCCACCCGGAACCCCTTCACTGCACCGGTGCGAATAAAGTGAAGGGAAGTGTTTTTCTAGCCTTTCCCGAAACCCTGGGATCTTGTTCGTCGGTTTCTCCTCGAAACCTTCAAGGTCGAGTTTCATTTGTATCAGTTTGCTGCGGCGTATGCTCCAGTAGTTAGGCCCCCTGAGGGTTTTTATTTCTACGATCTTCATAGTTGTTGGTCGATTACTTTATAAACATTCGACATATTTATTATGCCAGCTTATTTAGCGCATTTTCTGGACAATGCATAACGCTGAAATACCTCATTAGGTGCACCACCTCTTAGGTTCCTCGTAGCCGGAACTATAATAATAAGGCAATCGAATATGGATGGCATATTACTCCATTTAATTATTCAATCAGTAATACCGTAAATACCAGGAAAATGCTCTAAGAGAAGGCAGTTTAACTGGCTTGATCATACATTTACTTTGATTGTTATATGATAAATTAGTATTTCCGGTTGGTGATTTACCCCTCCTGAACTCCCCTCAACATAAAAATTTATACTTACTTTGTATGTTTTAAAGAAATGAACAATAGATGATGATTCCAAAGGGAAAGTTAGTTGCAATCGGCGGTGCTGAAGATAAAGGTACCAGTGTGGATGTGGGCGAAATCCATAGGCAAAATCTAAATTTCTTTGAACTGGGAATTTTGAGGAGAATTGTAAAAGAGGCAGGAGGACCAGGTGCAA
>JASLBT010000214.1 GCA_030146445.1 Segetibacter sp.
GCTGAATTGAACGATGCGGTAGAAGTGAGTGACACAACGATGTTCCATAGAATTCCTGTTGCTGGGTCCAAAACATCCCTTAGACAAAGCGCATTGGTCATCTTTAACCATTATGGTCTATTTTTCATTGTTCATGCCGAACCCATTGGCAGGCCGACTTAAAAAAGTATTCATGAAGTATTTTCTTTTATCCGTATTCTCAGTCATTTTAGTTTCCGCACCTGCACAAAGTTTATCATCAATAGAGAAAAACCGTGTTCAATTGCCAAACGGCTGGCGTTTGACACCCGTTGGCAAAAGCTTAGCGCTTGGTGACCTGCCGTTGAATATGGTCGTGAGCCCATCAGGAAAGTATGTGGCAATTACCAACAACGGACGAGGTGCTCAAAGCATCCACCTCCTTGATGCAAAGAGTCAAAATAAACTGGACTCTGTTCCGGTCGACAAAGCCTGGTATGGGCTTGCATTTAGCGGCAACGATGAATTTTTGTATGCTTCAGGAGGGAACAACAATATCATCCTGAAGTATGCAATAAGAAACCGTAAACTAAAACTGTTGGATAGCCTTGTTTTAGGCACAAGATGGCCTACACGGATTTCCCCGGGTGGCATTGCAATTAACGAAAAGGCAAACCTGCTCTATGTGGTTACGAAGGAGAACAACAGTCTTTATGTCCTGGACCTAAAATCAAAGCAGGTTGTTGAACGTTTTGATTTGCCTGGCGAAGCGTATACCTGCGTTTTTGATGCTGCAAAAAAGATGCTTTATATCAGCTGTTGGGGCTGCGACAGGTTGTTGCTTTTCGATGTTGATGCCAAAAAGTTTGCCCGGGAAATACCCGTGGGCGATAATCCTAATGAAATGGTACTGTCAAAAAACGGACGATACCTATACGTCTGCAATGCCAACGATAACTCGGTTTCGCTGGTCGATCTAATGAAGGGCAGCGTGATTGAAACCCTGAATACAGCCCTGTTTGCCGATGCGCCGGCGGGGTCAACCCCTAATGGACTTGCATTAAGCGCCGATGAAGAATACCTGTACATCGCAAACGCCGACAATAATTGCCTTGCGGTATTTGAGGTGGAGGAACCTGGAAAAAGTGTATCTAAAGGTTTCATTCCAACAGGCTGGTATCCCACAAACGTGAAAGTTATCGATAAACAGATATGGGTGACAAACGGCAAGGGGCTTACCTCAATGCCGAACCCGAGAGGGCCGAATCCATCACAGCGGAAAACCGTCGTAACGATCTCCGGGACGGGCGAAAACGAGTCTAATGAAGTGCAGCATATATCCGCCCTTTTCAAAGGCAGCCTCAGCATTATTCCCACACCAACAGCCACGCAATTGGGCAACTATTCGAAAGCGGTTTATAACAACACGCCTTATAGTAAAAAAACACAGGAAACGGCTGAAGGCAAAGCAGGGAATCCCATACCGACACGCCTCGGTGGAGCATCGCCGATTAAATACGTGTTTTACGTGATCAAGGAAAACCGCACTTACGACCAGGTATTGGGCGATATGAAAGAAGGAAATGGGGATAGTTCACTGGTGCTTTTTGGGGAAAAGATCACACCCAACCAACACCAACTGGCAAGGGATTTTGTATTGCTCGACAACTTCTTTGTCGACGCCGAAGTAAGTGTAGACGGTCATAGCTGGACCATGGGTGCATATGCGACGGACTTTACTGAAAAGCATTGGCCGGCGCAATACAGCAACCGCGGCGGTGTATCCCCTGGGGCAGGCAAAAGGGCAATCGCCAACAACAAAACTTATATATGGAACTTGTGTAAAGATGCAGGGCTCTCATACCGAACTTATGGGGAGTTTTCAACGGGCAGCAGGGCACATTTGCCAATACTCAAGGACCATGTATGCCCGTACTTCACAGAGTTTGACATGACGGTACCGGATACAACCCGCTTCTCGCAATGGAGAAGAGATTTTGATTCCCTGCTCGCCGTCAATGCGGTTCCACGTTTCAGCAGTATTCGAATGGGCAATGATCATACAGAGGGCTTGAAACTCAACCGGCCCACGCCATTTGCGCATGTAGCAGATAATGACCTTGCCGTAGGATTATTTATAGATCACCTGAGCAAAAGCCCGATCTGGAATGAGACTGCGGTATTCATTATTGAAGACGATGCACAGAATGGTGCCGATCACGTAGATGCTCACAGAAGCACCGCTTATGTGGTCGGAGGCTTTGTGAAAAGAAAGATGGTCGACCATACTGCTTATACAACTTCGTCGATGTTGCGCACGATTGAGCTCATACTTGGGCTTCCACCAATGACCCAATATGATGCCGCAGCAACTCCGATGTGGCGATGCTTTGATACCGTAACGCGGCCGTATGACATGGTCGTAAAAACGCCCGCAGTAAACCTTAAGGAGACCAATAAACGAAGAAGTGCATGGCAGAAAAAAAGTGAACTGTTCAACCTGGCACAGGAAGATGCAGAACCAGATGTAGAATTCAATGAAGTGCTGTGGTACGGAATAAAGGGTTCTTCGGTTCCCTTCCCGGGTCCTAAACGCGCGGCATTTTTGAACGTGGTTGAAAACGATGATGAGGACGACTAAAAGCAATTGTCGGTAACAGATGCCCGCTTTGGAACAAGCTGTCACCCGCGATCATCAATTGATCCTGTGTTTAGGCAGGCGCACTTCAGTTCGTAAGAAAGCACAATAAAAAAAGTCCAGCAATTTGATGTTGTTGGTATGCGTGATTTGTACTTTGTCGTTCGGCTATCCTCTTGAAATTTCCGGTGTCACTGCGGACAACTGAAATCAAGTTGGGCTTCTCAATAAACACGCTGGGCGTTATTGGCAGCAGGTTGCTGGCGAATACAGGATAGCACCCGGTTGTATCGTATTGTTTTGTATTCCTCCCTTTTCATATACCGTAGTCGCACATCACGGCTTATGTTGGCCCCAGCAATACACCGGAAAACAAACCGTTGTACGACCTCCTGCACGCAAAAGGGGTCATGTGTATGATTTCAGCTGTTCCGTCGTATGAAAAACTGCCCGACCTGAAGGCCCGGAAAAGAGCATACGCCGATATCATTCAGCAGGGTGCCAATATTGTTGAGTCAGATCTGCCTATTGAGGCCGCAGAAGCTGTTCAGGCAATAAGGTCAAGGCAAAGTCCGAAAAACAGGTACTTTGCAACAAAGTAACCAGCCTTGCATCTTCATGGATTATGGTATTTTTTGTAAACGAGATCAACCGATTTGGTAATGCATAAATTTAGATGGCTATACTATCTGTGCTTAACCGTTTGTGTTTGCACCTTATTTGAGTTTTGTAAAACGTCAGAAAAGATGAGCTCTGGTAAAACGGCAATGCCGGCTTTTTTAAAGATAGGGCATAGGGGTACGAGGGGGTTAATGCCCGAAAATACCATCCCTTCCATGCAAAAGGCCATTGAATTGGGCGCAAACGTAATCGAGCTCGATGTACATGTTTCTAAAGACAACAAGTTGATCGTTTACCACGACGAGTCTTTCAATCCTGATTATACGACGATGCCAGGCGGAGGGGAGATTCCAAAACAGGAGCGGCAGAAGTATACGTTTTACCAGATGAACTACGAGGAGATCAGGAAATTTGATGTCGGTTCAAAACCATACCCGGCCTACCCTCAGCAACAGCGAATGGTGACTTATGCGCCCTTATTGTCCGAGTTGATAGACTCGGTTGAAGCATTTACAAAGTCAAAACAACTGGCGCCAGTATATTACCTGGTAGAAGTAAAGTCGAAAGAAAACACCGATGGGGTGGAGCAGCCTGCGCCCGAGCTTTATATGAAGCTGATGATGGATGTGCTTGACCGGTTTAACCTCGGCAGTCGGCTTATCGTTCAATCTTTCGACATGCGGCCGTTACAGGTGCTGCACCGGACACATCCCGGCGTTGCCCTGGGGTTTTTAACGGGCGATAAAACTGCTACATTCGAACAAAATTTAAGCAGGCTGGGATTTGCCCCCGTATTTTATAATCCACACTTTTCCCTGGTTGACGCAGGTTTGATTAAAAAGGCTCATGCAAGAGGTATTAAAGTTACTCCCTGGACGGTGAACAACCTCCCGGAAATGAAAAGGCTTAAGTCGTTACGGGTGGATGGGATCATTACCGATTACCCCAATCTTTTTAAAGACCTTTACTAGTGTTATGTTCCGGGTAAGGTAGTTTTCCTGGGCGCGCCCTCTGGGTCGGGCTTTCTCCGTCCGGCCAGCGTGTGCCGCGCGGGCCTTCCAGGTTCTCACCCCTCGTAGCCCCGGTTTGCACTCTTTTCACTTCGGTCGCTCACGCAAATACGTCGTATTAATCTTAACGAAGAACCAGTTCATTCGCTGTGCTTGTGTAAGCATTGTTTGCACCTCTGCCGTTCAGGTTTTGTCACCGAGGCCCGTTCAGGTGTTGTCACGTGAACGTTGATTGTCGCCCGTTCAGGTGTTGTCACCTGAACGTTCGTTGTCGC
>JASLBT010000370.1 GCA_030146445.1 Segetibacter sp.
GTTTTTTAAAAGTTAGGTACGAATTGAACCCAACGACCAACACAAGAACAATGGCGGTGATGAACCCTAAATACAAACGTGACTTCATGGGTATTTTCTAAAGGGATAATATTAGCACTATTTCATAAGACGGTAAAAAAGGACATCTTTCTGGCTTGCCAGTTAACAAATGTTTTGCCGCTTATACGCATTGAGTCCCCCGATGCTGGATGTGTTTACATATTTTGCAGCGAATTCTGCCTGAATGCAGGAATATCCAAATATGACCGACCTGGCTTCATTTTACCGTATTAAAATCGACGATTACAAAGCATCGCTCGTTAAGATTTCAAAAAAGCTGTTCCTCATTTCTGCGGCAAGGCTGATCGCCTTTTTGATTATTGTGGCGAGCGTCTATCTGTTTACAAAAAACGGCGGTAATCCGGCATTGATTGCTGGCATTTTAACGATCACCTTCTTTTTATACCTCGTTAAAGCAAGTAGTTCCTATACGTACGAAAAAGAACTAATGCAAAAACGATTATCTGTAAATGAAAATGAACTGTCGATAATACATGGTGAAACAAACTCCTTTGATAACGGACTGCAATTTCAAACAGGAGAAAGCTACTTTGCAGACCTCGATATTTTTGGTGCGGGATCTCTCTTTCACCTTCTAAACAGAACGTCAACTGTTCACGGCGCAACAGCGATGGCCGCAACACTGCAAAACCCCCGGTTGGATCCCGCAAAAATCCTGGAACACCAGGACGCCATAAGAACTTTCGCCCCGCAAGCCGAAGTGCGTGAATTGATTATTGCCAAGTCACTTCTTCATAGTAAAGGTGCATCTAACCTTGAAGTGTTGCAACTCTGGGTTCAGCATCCTGCGAAGTTAGTTTTTAACCGGTATATGACGATTGCCAGGTTTCTGTTACCCGCAATCAACATTGTGGCACTGATCGACTGCTTTTTGTCGGGACAATACTATTTTTTATCGATGACAGTACTAATCACGTGGTTCCATATCGGCTTTTTCGCAAGATATACGCAACAAGAACACCTGATGGTGAGTAAAAAAGAAGAGAGTTTAAGACAATACGCTTCGGTCCTGGAAACTTTTGAAAAGGCTGAAGTTAATAACTCATCTGTGCTACAGCGTCTTCACCAGAAGTGTTCAGACGCCCACGTTGAGATCAGAAGGTTGTCAGCTCTGGCCAATATGCTTGATCAAAGGCTGAACTTGCTGGTGAATATTTTTTTGAATAGCTTCCTCATGTATGAAGTGCAATGTGTTTTCGCCCTCGAAAAGTGGAAGCAGCAAAACAGTCCCCGTTTGGCTGAATGGATCCTTGCAGTTGGAGATATAGAGTCGCTTACCGGCTTTGCTACTTTCGCCTTCAACAACCCTGCTTACACCTATCCTGTCCTCCGCACGGGCTCTCTTGCGATTGAGGGCGAAGAACTTTCGCACCCGCTGATGCGACGCGAACAAAGCATAAGTAATGATCTTTCTATCGGAAGACCAGGCCGGTTGATGCTGATTACCGGATCCAACATGTCGGGCAAAACAACTTTTTTACGAACTGTGGGCGTGAACACGTTATTGGCGCAATGCGGCTCTCCCGTTTGTGCGTCAAAATTTCATTTTACGCCCGTCCGGATTTACACCTCTATTCGCATCAGTGACTCGCTGCAGGAGAACACCTCTTATTTCATGGCAGAGCTCAAGCGGCTGCACGAAATCAAACAGGAGATCGCCGGCGGTGTACCTTCGCTCATCCTCATCGATGAAATACTCAGGGGAACAAACAGCGACGACAAGTACCATGGCTCCGGGCAATTTATGCTCCGGTTACTTGGCTACAATTGCCTCACCCTTTTTGCTACCCACGATTTAAAATTAAGTGAACTGGAAGCCAGGCATCCGGGTGGAATTGAGAACTTCTGTTTCGAGAGCACCATTAAAAACGATGAACTTTACTTCGATTACAAAATCCGCAGGGGGGTTGCCCAAAACAGGAATGCGTCATTCCTGATGAAAAAGATGGAAATCATCTAAAGGAGGTAACAGGCAATTGTCTGCAAGCCCGTGACAAGTTATTATGTTCCTGCACCGCCGAGTATTTTAATAAAAGCCTGAACGCCTGAGGTAGCCGGTTGTTCAATGGCGGTAAGGTTTTCTAAAGACCCCGCATAAGGTATTTCTTTATCGATTATGTACTTAGGGATATGCGGAGGTGCATAGTGTACCAACCCTGCAGCAGGATATACCAGCAGCGACGTGCCTACCACCGCAAAAACGTCGGCAGTGCTCACAAGTTCAATGGCCGGTTCAATCATGGGCACCATTTCCTCGAACCAGACAATTGCCGGCCGCAGTTGCCCTCCGTCCGGGGCGAGGTCGCCGAGCTTAATGTCGCCCGTTATGTCAAACAATCGGGTTTCCGAAAGAACACTGCGCATCTTTAGTATCTCCCCATGCAGGTGCAATACGTTCCGGCTGCCGGCCCGTTCGTGTAAATCATCTACGTTCTGGGTGATGATCTGTACGTCGAAATCGCTTTGCAATCTGGCAAGGCCAATATGAGCCGCATTCGGTTTGGCTTCGAGAACATCCTTCCTGCGCATATTGTAAAAATCGAGTACCAGCTTTGGATTGCTTGCCCAGCCGCGGGGCGAGGCAACCTCATAAACATCGTATCCCTCCCATAATCCCCCACTGTCGCGGAAAGTCTTCAGGCCGCTTTCGGCACTTACACCCGCCCCCGTTAGCACAACAAGCCGTTTTTTTGCCATAACAGCGGTTTTTTGATCTCTATGTCCTACGTGATTAATAACTTAATTGCCAGCCTCACTTAATTCAAGAATAACCTGCCACTCATCGCTGGTAATCGCAGCCACAGAGAGCCGTGACAACTTGATGAGTTCAATGCCTGAAAGGCGCTCATCCTGTTTCATAACGGTTAACGGCACCGGACTCTTTAGTTTCGTTACGGGCTTCAGGTCCACCACGACCCAGTTAGGATCAGAAGTTGTTGGATCCTGGTAAGCTTCCCCGACTACTTTAGCAATTCCTACAATTTCCAGTCCTTCATTGCTGTGATAAAAGAAGACCTCATCCCCTTTCTTCATCGCACGCAGGTTATTGCGGGCGCGAAAATTGCGCACCCCATCCCACGAAGTTTGTTTGTCTTTGACGAACTGATCCCAGCTATATTTAGACGGTTCAGATTTCACCAGCCAGTATGCCATAGACTCATTGTTGAATAAATGATCAGATAGATTTAGCAATGGTGTGCAAGCCTGTTGTCAGTTAGTATTCCCAGCCACTTGCCAGTACGTCGGCGATATGCATGGTGGTTAAGTCATAACCTTTGTTTTTGATGTAACCGTCGATATGCATTAAGCAGCTAACATCCGTGCTGATAATGTATTTCGCCCCGGTTGCCAGGGCATTGTTCACTTTCTGGTCGGCCATTGCAATACTGATGGATTCAAACTTCACCGCGAAAGTTCCACCGAACCCGCAACAGGTTTCCACATCGTTCATCTCTAATAATTCAAGCCCTTTAACCTTACTCAACAGTTCGCGCGGCTCTTGTTTTATCCGGCACTCGCGTAATCCGGCACAGCTATCGTGGTATGTTGCCTTACCTTCGAGGATTGCACCGAAGTTGGTAATCTTAAGCACCTTTACCATGAACTCCGAGAACTCGTAGCAGTTATCGGCAAGCTTTAGTACGTTGTTGTGCAACGAAGAATTATCAAACATCGTGTGGTAATAATTCCGGACAAAGCCTATACAGCTCGCACTTGGCGCAACAATATATTCTGCGTTCTGAAAGTCATTAAGAAATTTCGAACAAACCGCCTTTGACTCTTCGCGAAAACCGGCATTGTAAGCTGGTTGTCCGCAACATGTTTGTTCCCTGTTGTAGTATACGTCGCAGCCTGCCTTCTCCAGTACCTTGACCATATTAAACGCGGTTTGCGGGTACAACTGGTCCATGAAACAGGGAATGAAAATGTGTACTTTCATGAGTATTACGCTGCTAAGATTATTCTATTTGAGAATGTTATTATTGATTTAGTCCTATCATCTTTATGGCCGTCAGCGCAGCCTCCTGGCCTTTGTGCCCATGTATACCACCGATCCGTTCCTGCGCCTGCTCTTCATTGTTTACGGTAAGGATACCAAAGATTACCGGTACATCAAGTGTGAGATTAAGCTGAACGATACCGTCGGTGACGCCCTTGCATACGTAGTCAAAGTGAGGTGTGTCGCCCCTGACAACGCTGCCTAGGGCAATAAATGCGTCGGCCTTTTTGCCGGTTGGTTTTTCATGAAGCCGCTTTATTATGAACGGGATTTCAAAAGCACCGGGCACCGTAATGGTTTCAAACGATACCCCACTATCGTTTAAAGCCTGCTCGCAACCAGCTGCAAGCTCATTGACAATGTGTGCATTCCACTCTGTTTTTACTATAACTACAAAGGCATCCTTTAACTGAGGGATGCCTTTGATAAGCTCACTGTTTCCTTTGGTAGCCATGATTATTTTACGCTGAATTCATTTTTTTCAACACTTAACCTATAGATATATTTGTCGATGGAATAGCCTTTCTCTGTTTTAGGATAATTCTCTTTAATATCCCGGTAAACCTCGAGTGCTTCACTGGATTTACCTAAACTTTCCAGCAAGTAACCTGCCCGGAAAAGGAACTCAGAAGAGTTGAACTCGTCTTCCTTGAAGTGGGTGCCGGCCTTCTTGTAATATTCGACAGCATCTTCTCTTTTCCCCAGTTCGCTGTAGGCGTCTCCAAGTTTACCATAAGCCAGCATTTGGATTTGCTTTGATGAAGTGCTAAACTCTTTCAGGTATTTAACTGCGTTATTGAAATCTCCGGTTTTAAGGTAGCAAACGCCCGCATAAAAGTTTGCCAGGTTACCCGCTTTTGTACCGCTATGATTTTTTGCAATGTAAACAAAGCCTTTGTTTTGGCCATCGCCGAGCAAAGCCAGCTTCAGGCTGTCGGCCCTAAAGTATTCCTCAGCTTTAAAAATCGCCTCTGCGGCCCTGTTTTCAGCGGGTTCCTTAAACATCGACTTGTATACGAGCCAGCCTACAAGCAAAATTACTATGGCCGCTAGTACCCCGATAATGAGCTTCTTGTTTTTGTCCCAGAAGCCCCTTGCACGTTCAACAGGATCCACGTGAACGTCGTGTACTTTAACTTCCTCTACCTTATTCTCAGCCATGCCAATTATTTATTTATTTGTGTTTTTGAGGGTTGTTGATTGGTTCACACGAGATCGGTTGAGCTTGTGAACCAGCAATTTTCATTTAATCGGTGATAAATGGATAGTTCTGGTCGATATAAACGTCTTTTAGAAGTTCACTGTCGTCCGGCCATGGGCTCTCTTCTGCAAACCTTACGCTCTCCTGCACTACCTCGTCGATACGTGCATCAATTGCATTTAGTTCTTCCTGTGTGGCATATTTATTATCAAGGATATTTTTTGTAACAAAGGTTATCGGGTCTTTTATCTTGTACTCATCAAGCTCCTCTTTTCTCCTGTATTTTTGAGGATCGCTGATGGAATGCCCCTTGTAACGGTAGGTCTTCATTTCAAGCAAGGTTGGCCCGCCTTTTTCACGTGCCCTTTTCACGGCTCTGGCCACAGCATCGTGCACCTGCTCAGGATCCATACCGTTCACTTTGTCGGCTGGCATTTCATAAGCATCTGCCAGTTTATAAATGTCAATCACGTTACTGGTACGCTCAACCGAGGTACCCATTGCGTAGTTGTTGTTCTCACAAATAAAGATAACAGGCAGCTTCCACAGCATTGCCATATTGAACGTTTCGTGCAGGATCCCCTGTCTGGCAGCGCCGTCACCAAAGAAACACAATACCACATTGTCAGTACCAAGGTATTGCTCAGCAAATGCCAAACCGGCACCAGTTCCAATCTGGGCACCAACGATACCATGCCCGCCAAAGAACTTTTGTTCTACACCAAAGAAGTGCATACTACCGCCTTTTCCCTTAGCTACGCCGGTGGCTTTTCCATATAGTTCGGCCATGCAGCCGTTGGGGCTCATGCCCTTTGCAAGGGCCCAACCATGGTCGCGGTAAGCCGTAATAAACGGGTCATCCTGGCGAGTGGCTGTCATGCAACCTGCGGCAAGCGCTTCCTGGCCTACATAAGCATGGAAAAAGCCACGGATCTTGCCGGCCATTTTGTACATCTCTTCGGCCTTCAATTCAAACTGGCGGATCAGCTGCATTAGCTCGTACCAGTACAGATAAGTTTCTTTGGAGAATTTGGTTGCCACTTTCGTCAAATTTTGGGGGCAAATATAGGTGTTTACATGCAAATCAAATGGTAGATTCTTAGCCAACCTCAGCTTCGTCTTTCTTGCTGGTAAACAGGCGAATTGCACATCGTACAATGGTACTACAATTCCCGCTTACTGTGCCGCTGCAGGCTTTTGCTGCGGTGTTTTACCACAGTACAAGTGTGCGACGCCCGTCCGACTGCGCAGCGGGCGGGCAACGGCGGCCACAACAAAGTTCTCCCTGTCGGGTCCATAAAAATAATGATTTGCCGAACCGTATTCCGGGCACAGGTAAAGCATATGTTGGTTTACCTGCCGGGTATGTTCAAAAAAAAGATCCGCTGCCGGTTGCTGTTTCAGGATGTTGCTATCTTGCACGACTACATGCTGCGTCTTCAAAATATAGCTTTATACCAGTTTAAGAACTACGATCAACAGCACTTTGATTTTAACGCCGACATCATTGGCATCTGCGGCGACAATGGGCTTGGAAAAACCAACCTGCTGGACACAATCTACTTCCTGTGTTTTAGCAAGAGTTATTTTACGCGTGCTGATGCCTCGAGTGTTCAGCACGGAAAAGCCGGAATGCGCATTGAGGGCAACTTCATCAGAAATGAAGCTGCAGAAAAAGTGGTGTGTATACTTCGCGAAAACAACCGGAAAGAACTGCAGCGCAACGGTGAGGATTATAAAAAATTTAGTCGGCACATCGGGCTGTTTCCGGCTGTGATGATCGCGCCGGATGATGTTGAACTTATTATTGGCAGTAGCGACATACGCCGCAAATTCATCGACACCCTGCTAAGCCAGGTCGACAGTGATTACCTGGCCGCCCTTATTGATTACAACAAAATTCTGCAGCAGCGAAACAGTTTTTTAAAAACCTGTGCGGAGCGGGGTTATACCGACGAAGCGCTGCTGGAGATTTTTGACGAACAATTGATAAAATCCGGTTTGCTGGTTTTTGAAAAAAGAAAGCAGTTTCTCAGCGCCTTTTTGCCTGCCATTGCTTCGAGCTATAACCACATTGCCGGCACGGCGGAAAAACTTACTATTACTTACTACAGTCCATTGCACTCAGGTGGTTTCAGGGAGTTGTTGCAAACCTATAAGCAGAAAGACCTGTTGTTGCAGCGTACCAGTATTGGTATTCATAAAGATGATATCGAATTTTCGTTGCAGAAAGAAACGTTCAGGCAGGTGGCCTCGCAGGGACAGCGCAAAAGCCTGCTCTTTGCATTGAAGCTCGCCGAATTTGAAGAACTTAAGGCTGCAAAGGGATTTGCACCGATATTGTTGCTCGATGATGTTTTTGAAAAACTTGATGCCCGCCGGATGCAAAACTTGCTGCATCGGGTATGTGTCGAAAATAAAGGGCAGGTATTTATCACCGATACCCACCGGGCGCGGCTTGAAGCTGCTTTAGCATCAATAGATGTGAACTACCAGATCATATTCCTCCAATAAAGCCATGTTTATCATGGCTGTTATTCCAATATCAATTAGCAGCAAAACACTTTAAAAAATCCTTAAGTTTTATAACGTTCACCTGTTATCTTTATAGCATGAGTGAGATATCTTTAGGCGATGCCATTAAATTGTTTTTGAAAAAAAGCAGGTTAAAGACCGGTATACAGGCATTGCAAATTGAAGAAGTTTGGGCGCAGTTGATGGGTAAAACAATAGCCAAGTACACCGACAAAATACAGATCATCAACCAAACGCTATTTATAAAAACTCATGTCGGGCCGTTGAAACAAGAGTTGGTTTATCAAAAAGAAAAGATAATCGAAAGAGTAAACGAGGCACTTGGAGAAAAGGTGATTAAAGAAGTGGTGATCCAATAAGAATTGTAAAAAGACGGT
>JASLBT010000288.1 GCA_030146445.1 Segetibacter sp.
TTTACGGCGCAGGAGCCTTCCTACTTGCGGGTTCGGAGGTGATTAAGTTGAAGCGATAAACGCCAATTCAGTAGTCGCATGGAATGGAGTTAACATAAAGGCATTTTTTTTTGGGATCGGCCTAAGGAATTCTATTCATCATCGTTGTGTCACTCACTTGTACGGCAATAATTCATTCGCCGGGCATTGTCTTGCTTTTAATTATAGATGAGATTGTAAGTATTTGTATAAGCTTAAGTTTAGTTTGGGCTAATGTTCAACTGGAAATGTCCAGATCAACCCACGACAAAGTCCATATTAACACCCGTAATTCATTGGCGGACGGATAATTTTACCGGGAAATACTACATGTAGCTGGAAATAAAATTTACCATCATGAAAAGAACCCTTGTACTATTGTCCGCTTTGATTTTGCTTGCCTTCAAAACAAAAGACCCCTCAATAACACCAGCTGAACGGAACTACGCTTCCACCTCGCTTAACGAAACCAGCCTTGGTGTTTTTAGTTCGGTAAAAGATCTGTCTGAAGCACAGTTGAAGTTTAAACCTGCTGCAGACAAGTGGTCGGTTGAAGAATGTGTAAAACACATAGCGGTGTCAGAAAAAAACCTGTGGGCGATGGTTGAAGCGGCACTTGGGCAACCTGCAAACCCTGAGAGAAGGAGCGAGAAAAAATTGACCGATGAACAAGTAGTACAGGGAGCAGAAAGTCGTTCCAATAAAGTAAAAACATTTGAAGCACTTGAACCCAAAAACACCACATTCACTTCGGCGGCGGATGCCCTTGCATCCTTTAAAGAAAGCAGGGAGAAATTAACCGCCTTCGTGAACAACACTACCGAAGATCTTCGCAACCATGTTTCCACTTTACCGATGGGAAGTTTCGACGCTTACCAACTCATTCTGCTGATATCCGGACACAGCAAGAGGCATACCCAACAGATCGAGGAAGTTAAGGCAGACCCAAACTTCCCTAAAAGCTAAAGTCGCCTGGAGCAACTGCTGTTATTTTTAGCAGACAACATTGATGCGTTAACTTAAGCCAGGTGGCCCGCTATACTTCCAGGTTTTCATGCGCGGTTAAGTGACTATACAAAGCCGGGTTCTCCAACACGCATCCAATCTTTTTCAGGGTTGCTGATCTGCTGCAATCCATTTGTTGGCCAAGGATCCCGATGCTGCCAGACTGCAGTTTTTACAATCCCGGAATAACACTGAGCGTTGTTATTTTGCCTGGTGACCATTTAGACCAGGAAAGCCATAAATACGTCCACGCTGTCCGCTGGTGAATATTTTCCAGCATTTTTACTTTAGGAGGATATTATATTCGAGGTTGATTGTTTTTATAACGTATGGTGGTTCCATCTAGCTTGTTTTTAAAGTAGACGATGAGATGAGTAAATATTCAGTGATGATGGCCAAACTTCGTAAATCAATTCACGTCGAGACTCTCCATTTCTTCCCTTCACTGCCGATCGGTTTTTTTTCAGTGTCAAAAGATTACATTTTCTATAGGCGAAAGCAGATGTGTTTAAAATTACACTGTGGGCTAAACGAAGTAGCCGATTGCTTGAACCTTCAGGTGCCATTCTATTGTTGCCGGATACAGGTCGGGTAATTAGCCCTGCTTGTTGAGCCAACAGAATAAGGAAAAGACCTAAGAGGAATAGTGTGAATAACTTTTTCATCGTGTGTAATGTTTTGCGGGTTTAAGCACCATCGCTTATCACCGCAACATTAACCAACATCTGTATTGGCTTTTCTGGTATGTGTTTAATGTGCTGATAAATGTGACCATTTGACGGAAATGATTTCCGGATTACAAAACAAGGCCGCTCAACAGTATATTCAATACTCGTGAAAGCAGAAAAAATCGTCCCTCTTTTATAACGCAGGTTTCATCACATTATCTGATCGTTTCGTCACATTCCCATCCATGTGGTCCTGCCAATGGACTAGCATTGCATTCTAAACCATACCATGACAGACGTAGTAAAAAAGCCAACAAATTTCAACAGGATAGAATTTTGGGGGGCCACCACAATCTTTGTATTCATCATCTTCTTTTTTGTAACCGAAGGCATCGGCAACATAATCCACAACACGGCACCAAATAAGTTCCTGTTTGATCGGGCACGCGTAGTTTTCGATGGTTATTCCAATTACTTTGTACCCTTACTGGTAAAGTACATCACGCTTTTTACTGCCTTTCTCTTGCTCAATTTTCTTTTACTACCAAAACTTTTGAAACGCGAAGGGATAATTAAAAACGTTCTACTGGTTCTCCTGGTTATTGTTGGGGTCTTTTTAATCCTTGGTGCAGCAGATACCTGGTTGGACGGCCATTTGTTTGCAAAATATTCATCTGCTGTTCGTGCACGAAATGTGATTTTTCAAAAAAGCCTTTTGTATACCTGTTGGTTGCTCGCGGTTTTTTTCTTTTACAGCCTGATAAAGTACGCCGGAATATATCTCTTGTACAATTCTGAATCGATACAAAAGAGGTACAGGTTTGTAACGCGTGAAATCATTGTGGCAGTTGTTGTTTGGATGATCACCATGTTTCTCCTGGTTGTAGGGGATGCTGAAAAAGAAATCGCGTTAGCATGGGGTTACTTAATTCCATGTGGAATCATTTGGTATTCGTTTGCATTCCATTATCTCATCCCCAGGTTGCTGGTCAAAAAAAGGGCGTTCCTGGTTTACATCGGGAGAACCACCTTAATTCTTCTGTTGGCATTTTTACCAGTCGCGTTGTTGATATTGCTGATTGTACGGGATGCTGACGCCGCATTTGCTTTTAGCCTTTTCAACTCACTGTTCCAGCTTTTAATTACCGCCCCGTTGTCGTGGGTATTGTTTAAACAGCACCTGAAAGGTAATGAAGAACTTTATGTGTTAAAGAAGGAATTGGGACGGTCAAATGCCAATTTCGACTTTTTACGGTCGCAGATAAATCCACATTTTTTATTTAATGCTTTAAATACCATTTACGGTACTGCTATACAGGAGAAGGCAGAACGCACCAGCGAGGGCATTGAGAAACTCGGCGACATGATGCGGTTTATGCTGCAGGAAAATATGCAGGAGAAGATATCGCTGGCACGTGAGGTCGAGTACCTCAACAATTACATCAGCTTACAGCGTTTGCGTACCGACTCAAACCCGGGCGTGAATATCGAAACACACATTGAAACAACGGTAACTCCGGTTCAGATTGCCCCTATGTTATTGATCCCGTTCGTCGAGAATGCCTTTAAGCATGGCATCAGTTTTAGGCAGCCATCATACGTAAAAGTTTCCCTTGAGGTGAAAGATGCAGTCCTCTACTTCGACGTATATAACAGTAAGCATGTCAGGGTTCAAAATGATCCGGAAAAAGACAATAGCGGGATTGGACTAAACAATGTAAAACAGCGGTTGCAGCTCTTGTATCCCAAAAAACACGAGCTCATAATCCGCGAAACCAGCAACCAGTTTTTTGTTCACCTTACATTGCAGTTGCTATAATGCTGCCTTCGATGCTGTTTTGTTAACAGCATTTTTTTGGAGCCAGCTTTAGACATGCTATTCGGCATCGTTGTGTCACTCACTTCTACGGTAAACCGTGGTCGCCGGACTTAGTTGCCGGGCC
>JASLBT010000375.1 GCA_030146445.1 Segetibacter sp.
AACCGTATCACTTACCGGTTGACTACCCGCGGAAAGCATAAGGCAGGCGAAAGCACAAAACAAAAAAAATCGGAACATATATATTTAGGCTTGTCTAAATTATTCTTTCAACAAACTTAAATAAATATTTCATTTTTTCAATGTTTGTTTTAAGCCACTGAATTCATGTTACAAAAGTCTCCTTTGCTGATTGATAACAGTCTGTACCAATCTCAACAAAACCGGAACCTGGTTACAATTGTAAGATGAACAAAAAAGCCCCATTTTCAGGCGCGATAAAGGAGATGCAATAGCTGTGTTCAAATGCTTTGCCTAAACTCTTGTTTAAAGGTCAGTGCCTAGTTGCCAAACACCTTATTGCCGGCGAGATAAGTAGAGATCACCCTGGTCTGAAGTATCTTATCCTCAGGCACCGTCATCAGGTCGCTGCCTAGAATGGTGAAGTCGGCGTTTTTTCCTTTTTCGATACTGCCGCACTCCTTTTCGAGGAAACCTGCCTTAGCGGCCCAAATGGTCATGCCGCGGATCGCCTGTTCCCTCGTAAGGGCATTTTCGGGCTGAAAACCTTTTGCAGGAAAACCCTTGTCGTCCTTACGGGCAACTGCAGCAAAGAATGTTTTGAAAGTACTGATGTCCTCTACCGGAAAATCGGTGCCGAGCGGCAACCAACCATTTTGCATCAGTAATTGCTTATAGGCATAAGCGCCAGTAATTCGTTCGGCGCCTATTCTTTCTTCTGCCCAGTACATGTCGCTTGTTGCATGGGTAGGCTGTACTGAGGGAACAATCGTTGACTTGCTAAATAATGAGAAATCGTTCCAATTGATCACCTGCGCGTGTTCTATACGCCAGCGTTTATCATTAGCACCATTCAGTACCCGGTTGTAAATGTTGAGGATCTCCCGGTTTGCGGAGTCGCCGATAGCATGAGTACACATTTGGAACTCTGTTGGTGCGAGGAGTCGGGCAATTGAGTCGTAGTGTGACCTTGTTCTCAGCAGGAAGCCATGTGAATCGGGCCGATCAGCATAGGGCTTCAACAAACATGCTCCCCTGCTACCGAGGGCACCATCAGCATAAACCTTAAAACCCTTTACAAACATCTGATCCGTTTTATATGGTCCTTTAGGCAAATACTTATCAAAATTCGCGGGATCATCGCTCAGCATAATGTACATACGCATACTAATCTTACCTTCTTTCTGAAGCCCATCAATTGCTTCAACGTCGTTATACATAAGACCGCAATCCGTTACTGTCGTTAGCCCCACTGCAAAACAATTGTCCTGGGCGGCAGTGAGCCATTTTACGTAGTCGTTTATTGTAGCAGCGGGCAATCTGGCTCCTACAAGCCCTTTGGCATTATCAACCAGCAACCCGGTAAGCCTGCCATTTTTGGTTTCGATCTCGCCTCCGGTAAGCGTTTGTCCCGGCTTTATCCCGGCAAGATCCAGGGCTTTCTGGTTTGCCATCGCTGCATGACCGTCAACCCTCGTGAGGAAAACCGGCTTGTCGGGGAAAAGCTCATTCAGTCGTTCGTTAGAGGCGAAAGCTTTTCCCGGCCATTTGTTTTGATCCCAACCACGACCGACGATCCATGCTTCCTTCGGGTGCTCCGATGCAAATTTCTGCACGCGCAGAACCACTTCTTCCCAACTCTTTGTTCCAAAAAGGTCTACGGCGAAAAGCGACTGACCATAACCAAGGAAGTGCGAATGCGCATCGATGAACCCCGGAAATACGGCACGCCCCCCCGCATCAACCTTCTCTTTTGCGCTATAGTTATCAAGTATCTCCTCATTGGTTCCTGTAGCCACGATCTTGCCGTCGGAGACTGCAAAAGCCTGCACGGTACTGAAGGCTTTGTCGACGGTATATACGACACCGTTATGAACGATAGTATCCACCTGATTGGAAGACTTACAACCGATACAAAACAGCAGTAGAACGAAGCAAAATTTCGCGATATGCATGAAGTTATTTTGAAGTCAAATGTAATTGAAAGCGGATAGATACGGGATCGCCCAGGCGGCAAGCTATTTTCGCCGCCAGCGGTTGCTGCATTTTTGCCATCACATTCCAGCGTTGAAAAGATTGCGGCTTTCAGTTCTTAGCCCTCATGCGTTTGTAAATTTTTATGGCACTCATCAGCAAGATCACGAACAGTAATAGTCCGGCAAGACCCCAGGCCCAACTCATATTTTGTTTTACTACCACCAACATAACGATCGCTACAAGAAAGACTGTTGCCACCTCGTTCCAAACGCGAAGCTTTTGCGACGACACGGTAAACAGCCCGCGCATCTGCTGGCGGTAAATGACGTGCAAGGAATAGTGGTAAAAATACAGGCACAACACAAATGCAAGCTTTATCCATAGCCAACCCGGAACGGGGCTAAAGTAGCCGAAGGTATACATCACCAGGGGTCCAAAGATAAGGGTGAGCACAGCGGACGGCCAGGTAATTCCAAACCAAAGGCGTTTGATCATGATTTCGTATTGCCGGCGAAGTACACCGCGCTCTACTTCGGTTTTCTCTTCTGCTTCCGCGTTATAAATAAAAAGCCGAACGATATAAAACATCCCGCTGAACCAGGTTACAATAAAAATGATGTGAAGGGCTTTGAGGTAAAGCAGCATGTTCCTGTTATGTTCAGTTTTAAACTCCTCCCGCCTGAGGCAGGCAATTGCTAAACCAACTTCAGCTTAGTTATGCTCACGGGCCTGTGTCCACTCCCCGTCAATCCATTTCTTCATGGCAGTGATCCATAAAGGGTTTACATTCAAACAGGGCACCAGCGTATATGTTTCGCCCCCTGCATGCATGAAACTCTCGCGTCCCTCCATTGCTATTTCCTCGAGGGTTTCGAGGCAGTCGCTTACGAAAGCCGGGCAAATTACGACAAGGTTCTTTACACCTTCCCCTGGTAGTTCTTCGAGCCGCTTGGCGGTATATGGCTTCAACCATTCCTCCCGGCCGAGCCTCGACTGAAATGATATTCCTACTTTCTCCCCTGGTATTTGCAGGCGCTCTGCAACCAACCTTGTAGTAGTGCGGCATTGATGCCGATAGCACGTCTTGTGCGCAACTGAAGACACCTCGCAACAATCAGGGGATTGCATACAGTGCTTATTGGTGGGATCGGCTTTGGTCATGTGCCGTTGTGGCAAGCCATGGTAGCTAAATAACACCTGGTCGTAAGGTTGTTGAAGGTAAGGCCGGATACTCTCGGAGAGTGCTTCGATAAAGTGTTCGTTGTTGTAAAACGGGTCGACGAACGATAGCTTAAACGGGTATGCTTTTTTGCGATAAACGCTTTTTGCGTGTTCAACAGCCGTTTCGTAACTCGACATTGCATAGTGCGGGTACAAAGGAATAGCAACCACTTCTTTGATAGCGGGATCTTTTTGCAACAGGTTTTCATAAGCCTGCTCCATCGAAGGATTGCCATAACGCATGGCAATTTCAACAGGTTCTTCAACTCGTTGCTGAAGCGCCTGCTGTTGCTGCTTTGTAATCACTACCAGTGGAGATCCTTCTTTCGTCCAAACTTTTTTATAGGCTTCTGCTGAACGGGGTGAACGTGTCGGTACAATAATTCCACTGATCAATATTTTCCTGAAGATCCATGGATAATCGATCACACGCCCATCCATCAGTAATTCTGTCAGGTATTTCTTGACATCAGGAACTTCCGTTGAGTCGGGAGATCCCAGGTTCATGAGTATGATCCCTCTTTTAACGTTCTCTGCCATACGATTAAATAGTGTGCAAATGTAACCCCTGTAACCGGCGAATTGTTCGTAATTTTTTCGAAAGCTCCTTCACCGGTCGATTGCGTTTATCGGATTGCAGCTATACAGGTGAAGAATGAACTTGATGTACAAGTGAGTGACACAACGATGTTGGGGATTGCTGTTAAAGCCGGTGCCAAAAAAACTTTCGTTTAGGGCAGAATACCTGTTCGTTTCGGAATAGCAATCAACGGCCGGAATGATGTTATGAGCAAAGGAAATCAGATTTGCAAATGCAACCAAAGGTAAAAGCGCCCCCAAACCGTCGGTGAAATGGGGCGGCCAAAATCCCCTGCTGCGGATTTTCACAAAATCTTTAAGGGTTGGGCTACTTTCTGAGCAGCTTATATAGTTTCTTTAATGCATGAAACGCGTACTGTGTGTTTTGCTGTTGCTCATTGTCGTTGTGCAGGCATTTGCCTGTACCACTTTCTTGCTTGAACATAAGGGCCGGTTGGTTTTTGGTCGAAATTACGACTGGGTTACCGGGACGGGCATGGTACACTCAAACTTACGTGGAATAGCTAAACGTTCGCTGGTGGTTGACAATAGTCCATCGCTTGAATGGACCTCCAGGTTCGGTTCAGTCACTTTCAATCAATACGGCAAGGAATTTCCCAACGGCGGAATGAATGAGAAGGGTTTGGTTGTTGAAGTGATGTGGCTCAGTGAGACGAAGTACCCCGAAGCAGACAAACGCCCGGGGCTTGCAGTGCTTCAGTGGGTACAGTACCAGCTTGATAATGCATCCACCATTGATGAAGTGATTGCAAGTGAAAAAAACATTCGTATTGCCAGTATTGGCGCACCGTTACACTTTTTGGTTGCAGATGCAAAAGGTCAATCTGCAACGATAGAATACCTGGATGGGAAAATGAACGTTCATCGTTCAAAAGAACTTCCGTTCCCTGTGCTTACAAACAGCACCTACACCGAATCGTTAACCGGGATAAACAAGCCAGGCACCACTGGCTTTACCGATAATTCGATCGCGCGTTTTGCCACAGCCTGCAAGATGGTTCAGCAATTCAATAAAACAAACAATGCCGACATAGTAAGTTATTCATTCCGGATTTTAGATCAGGTTTCGCAGGGAAGCTTTACCAAATGGAACATTGTTTACGATATTACCAACCGAAAGTTGATCTTTAAGACCCAGGCACAACAACAACTTAAAACGGTTGACCTGTCAGCCATGTCCTTTGATTGTTCTGCAAGGCCCGTATCGTTTAACATGAATCAGAAAGCAAGTGGTAACATAAATGCCCTGTTTGCTTCGTACCAGGCTTCAGTAAACAATAGTGTATTGAAGCAGGCGTTTGCCGAAAGCCGCGATTATGTAAACATCGACGACAGGCTTCAGAACAAAATGGCTGCGATGCCAGGGGCCTTTACGTGTAAGAAATGATTCATCGAATCAACCTGCCCATCCTTCACGGTCGAGGCTCCGGTACTGAATAGCTTCGGCGAGATGTTCAACTTTGATGTCGGCACTTCCGGCAAGATCTGCGATGGTTCGCGAGACCTTCAAAATGCGATCGTATGCACGAGCTGATAGGTTCAAACGTTCCATCGCCTTCTTAAGCAACGCATCACCTGCCTGGTTGATCATGCAAATTTGCCGGAGTTGCTGGCTGCTCATTTGGGCGTTGGCGTATGTGCCTGGTGTATCCTTGTAACGTTCCGTTTGTATCTCCCGTGCCTTTATCACCCGGTTCCTTATGTTCTCAGATGCTTCGCCTTTCACCTGCCCGGCGAGCTCGCTAAACGCAACAGGCGTTACTTCAACATGCAGGTCTATCCGGTCGAGTAAAGGTCCTGAAATTTTATTGAGGTATTTCTGTACAGCGCCAGGCGGGCAGGTGCAATCTTTTTCGGGATGGTTATAATACCCGCATGGGCAAGGGTTCATACTCGCGATCAACATAAAGTTCGCCGGGAAGTCGAGGGCAACTTTTGCACGCGAAATGGTTACCCTTCGTTCCTCCATTGGCTGTCGCATTACTTCGAGCACAGTCCGCTTAAATTCGGGCAACTCGTCGAGAAACAATACCCCATTATGGGCAAGTGATATTTCACCTGGTTGCGGAACACCGCCACCTCCAACGAGCGCAACATCGCTGATCGTATGATGCGGACTTCTAAATGGCCGCTTATTGATGAGTGATGCATTTTCAGGGAGCTTTCCTGCAACACTATGAATCTTTGTGGTCTCGAGTGCTTCGTGCAAACTCAATGGCGGAAGTACCGTGGGCAAACATTTTGCGAGCATGGTTTTTCCGGCACCTGGCGGCCCGATCAAAATGGCATTATGTCCGCCGGCTGCGGCTATCTCCAGCGCGCGCTTTATATTCTGCTGCCCTTTTACATCGCTGAAGTCGAGATCGAACTGGTACTGCGAATTAAAAAATTCTTCGCGGGTATCAACCTCCACGGGCTTCAATGATGTTTCGTCGGCAAAGAAATTCAGGAGCTCTCTCAAGTGAGTCACGCCATACACTGCAAGGTTGTTGACCATACCTGCTTCACGGGCGTTTTGTTTTGGTACAATCAACCCTCGAAACCCTTCCTTGCGGGCCTGAATGGCAATCGGCAGTGCTCCTTTTATGGGTTGGATTGCACCATCGAGGCTAAGTTCACCCATGATTACATAATCCCTTAAACGCTCAGCATTTTCCAACTGTTCACTTGCCCCAAGGATACCGATGGCAATTGGCAGATCGAATGATGAGCCACTTTTCTTTATGTCGGCCGGCGCCATGTTAACCACGATCTTTGTTCGTGGCATACGAAGTTCGTTTGATTTTATTGCACTGTCGATGCGCTGCTGACTTTCCTTTACCGCGCCGTCGGGAAGCCCGACAAGAAAATAACCCTGCCCTTCTCCTACACTTACTTCTATCGTAATGTTGATGGCTTCGACACCGTATACCGCGCTTCCGAAAGTTTTTACAAGCATCATTTTCGCAAAAGGTAGAGGACCGTGAATATGCGAAATATAATCAAAAGCGGGTAAAGAAAAGGGCAATTATGAAAATTGATTAAGTACAAAAAAAAGACTTTGAAGGCTTACCTGATCTGTAGCACGGTGTTGCGGTATACGATTGCTGCAAGCGTGAGCCAAACGCCTTAGTGCAGCTTATCAATGCCGCGGAATTGCGACGCTATGCTTGCCGCAACACGCTCTCCATCCATTGCAGCGCTCACGATACCGCCCGCAAATCCTGCTCCTTCGCCGCAGGGATATAGGTTGCCGATTTGTGGATGTCGCAAGGTTGTCTGCTCGCGTGGGATACGTACCGGCGATGAGGTACGGCTTTCGGTTGCCACGACTACTGCCTCTTCAGTATAATACCCTTTCATCTTTTCACCGAATGCTTTAAATCCCTGTTGAAGGCTTTTGTATACAAAAAGGGGAAGACATGCTTGGAGGTTTGCAGCATTAATGCCTGGAAGATAACTACAGGAAGGCAACGACGATGATGCTCGATTGTTGATGAAATCGGTCATTCGTTGTGCAGGTGCAACCATGTTGCCGCCACCGGCTCTGAAAGCCTTTTCTTCGACCATCTGTTGAAAATACATCAAGCTTAATGGCGAGTCGATATTAGCTCCTTTAGTTTTGAGGTAATGCATGTAGTCTTTAGCGTAAGTGAGATCGTGTTGATTTACGGTTACCACCATTCCGCTGTTCGCAAAAAAATTGTTTCGTTTACTTGGACTCCATCCGTTAACGACAAGTTCGCCGGGATTTGTAGCTGCAGGTGCGATGATACCGCCAGGGCACATGCAAAAGCTAAACACTCCTTTCTCTTTCACCTGTTGAACAAGACTATAAGATGCAGGTGGCAGATATTCACTTCGCTTGAAGTTATTGGGCTCTTGCGCTGCATCCGAAGCGATTGTTTGCCTGCGGTTATATTGTATCTCATCAATCAAGGTCTGGGGATGTTCAACACGCACGCCTAATGCAAAAGGTTTTGCCTCTATGAGAATCCCTTTCGCGTGTAACAATGTAAATATGTCGCGCGCCGAATGACCTGTTGCAACGATGACTGAATCAGCGGCAAATTGATCACCATCTGCGGTCACTACCCTGGTGACAGCACCATCATCAATCAGTAAGTCAGTAACTTTTTTTTCGAAAAGAAAAAGCCCACCGCTTTCGATGATTGCGTTGCGAATTGTGGTGATGATATGTGGCAGTTTGTTGGTACCAATATGTGGATGTGCCTCATACAATATCTCTTCATCTGCACCGAACTGAACGAAGATGTTAAGTATGCGGTCTACGTCGCCCCGTTTTGTACTTCGTGTATACAGTTTACCATCGCTGTACGTGCCTGCACCACCTTCACCAAAACAGTAATTGCTTTCAGGGTTAACAACACCTGCTTTATTCAAAGTAGCAAGGTCTCTTCGTCTTGCTTTTACATCTTTCCCGCGCTCCAATATGATCGGCTGAATGCCACGTTCAATCAGATAAAGTGCGGCAAATAATCCGGCTGGTCCTGCACCAACAATAACAACCTTATGCTTTGCCGAATGCACTTGCTGCAACTGTACCCGTCGTACTTCTCTTTGCTGAAAAGGCTCATTGATAAATGCTTTTACCGTAAGGTTAACCCACGCCTGTTTTCCTCTTGCATCAATAGAGCGCTTAAGTACAAAATGACCTGATATGTCGGAGGCAGATTTGTTAAGATGAGCAGCGATCGTTGAGGTGATCGCCTGCTCATCGAGTGCTTCAGAAGGCGTGAGTCGGAGTGTGACTTGCTGTTGCATTTGAAAGCTTGTTCAACATCTATTTTATCTACAGGATGAACAAATATGGGGACGTTCACAGGATGCAATTGCGCGTGCTGGTATTTTGCCTATGCGTGAACAGTAATAAGAACAGCGGGATAACGAACGCATCATAACTATTTTGCTTATGGTTGTTATACACAAATAACAGCGTACACGCCTTTTAAAAAGGCAGGTCATCTACCACATCCGACGGAGCAATGTCGTTATAGTTGGTGTTGTTGTGAGCGGGATCATCCTGTGATAGCTTTACACTCTCCATACGCCACGCATCAAGATTAGTTATGTAGTTAGTTTTACCATCTTTCTCCCACCTGGTTCCTTTCAGATTAAACTGCACTTTAACCTCATCCCCTTTATTGAACCGGTCGGGCATAGCCGTCTTATCCTGCACACATTGAAACTTTATGTAATTGGTAATAACACGACCATTGATATCGTCTGTCTTCTCGATAACAAACTCCCGTGTTTTAAAGCTTTCTGTGCGCTGCACAACATCAAATTTGGCGACAAGTTTTCCCGTGATTTCGTAGGACATCTAAAAAAAGTTTGAGCGCAAAAGTATCACTTAAAATTTTCTTAAACGCAATAAGGCTATTAGACATTTCATTATATAAGTGTATTTTCATTGGAACGGACCCGCATACAATATTTTTGAGATACCACGGCAACTTCCCGCGAAAGACCCCGATTTGAAAGAGCTCCATAAATGGAATGGTAATTGATAAAATTCAAACCGGTAAATGATTCAAGTTGAACGCAACATTGGCTCAGATTTCTTCATCATTAGAGATGAAGTTTTGTTTCGTTTGTCAACTATAAGTTCAGTTAACGGGGCCATGTGTTTGCTAATCAGGTCACTTTGAAAATTAGCCACTTACGCAGTGGCCCAAGATGTTTTTCGTGCCAAAAAACGCGTTCCGCTAAGGAGTTAATTACTGGTGTTGTGAGGGGAATTCCAAGCTTATAAAAAATTTTTTTTTAACCGAGAATGTTTGATATTCGCCGTCCTGCCAAATATTCTTTTGCACAGCATGTGAAGAACGACATTAGGAAAAACCGATCAGCTAACATTCATAACCTGTATAAAAAATCGTGGTGACCAATATGCCAAAAACTGCTGATATCGTTTGGAATAATTGTTTAAAGATTATTAAAGACATAGTAGAATGGCAACATTATAAAACCTGGTTCGAACCAATCAGACCCGTAGAAATAAAAGGTAATATATTACTTATACAGGTGCCTAGTCAATTCTTTTATGAGTACCTCGAAGAGCACTACGTAAACTTACTTGCGAAAACATTAAAGCGTGAATTAGGGAAGGATGCAAGGCTTGAGTACAGGATAATGGTGGATAGTGGGAACAACAATAACAAACCACTTACCATGGACGTGCCTGCAAACAACATAAAGACCTATACCAACAATGAAATGGATTTTCCGCTGGTGATCAACAACCCGGTTAAGAATCCGTTTGTCATTCCTGGTTTGAAGAAAATGCAGATCGATCCGCAGCTTAACCCGATCTATACATTTGACTCTTTCATCGAAGGTGATTGTAACCGGGTAGCCCGGCGGGCGGGCAAAACCGTAGCAGAAAAGCCTGGTGCAAACTCTTTTAATCCACTCGTAGTTTATGGAGGTGTTGGACTAGGTAAAACACACCTTGCACAGGCAATAGGTAATGAAGTAAAAAGGCTTCACTCGAACAAGGTGGTGTTGTATGTAAGTTCAGAAAAGTTCATTAACCAGTTCCAGGACCATAGCCGCAACAACGCGATAAACGACTTCATACATTTCTATCAACTGATCGATGTATTGATCATCGATGATGTTCAGTTTTTCAACCGGGCAGAGAGAAGCCAGGATGCTTTTTTCGCCATCTTCAATCACCTGCACCAGTCGGGTAAACAACTGGTGTTATCGTCGGACAAACCGCCGAAAGACCTGGACGGTTTGCAGGAGCGTTTACTCAGCCGCTTTCGCTGGGGCCTCAGTGCCGATCTTCAAATGCCGGACTATGATACACGCATAGAGATCCTGGATAGAAAGATGAAAAACGACGGCCTTGATATGCCGAAGGAAGTAGTGAAGTATGTTTCTTACAACATCAACAGCAACATTCGTGAACTTGAAGGTGCACTCATTTCATTGCTCGCGCAGTCATCGTTGAACAAAAGAGAAATTGATCTCGAGCTTGCAAAGAAAGTACTGCGAAACTTTGTAAAGACCAGCAGTAAGGAAATCACTATAGAAACCATCCAGAAAATGGTATGTGAGTATTTTGATGTACCGTATGATAAACTGTTGCAGAAAACCCGCAAACGCGAGATCGTGCAGGCACGCCAGATTTCGATGTACCTGGCAAAGGCATTTACCAAAAATTCACTAAAGACGATTGGAGAGCATTTTGGTGGCCGCGACCATACCACCGTCATTCATAGCTGTCAAACGGTAAAAGACCTGATGGATACCGATAGTCTTTTCCGGGAAAACGTAATGGAACTGCAGCAAAAAGTTCAGCTCGCTGCGATGTAATACTTCGATAAAAAAAAGTTGTAACCCTGCCATAAAAGGCGGGGTTTTTCATGCCCCCTGCGGCAGATAGAGATTTAAAAACCAACGGTCGAAAAAATTTTCAAATTGATATTTGACAATTGGAACTTAACCCTTATTTTTGCCACCCCTTAGAAAAGTAAGGGGTTTGGTTGGTGAGGTGCCTGAGTGGCCGAAAGGAACGGTTTGCTAAACCGTCGTACGGGTTAAACTGTACCGAGGGTTCGAATCCCTCCCTCACCGCTTCACCGTAAGTTATTTGTTCGGGGCGTAGCGTAGCCCGGTTATCGCGCCTGCTTTGGGAGCAGGAGGTCGCAAGTTCGAATCTTGCCGCCCCGACTAAAGACCTCTTCAGAACTGAAGGGGTCTTTGTATTT
>JASLBT010000334.1 GCA_030146445.1 Segetibacter sp.
CCCATTTATCACCTTGGGTGCATAAGCCCTTTAAGGAGCGAAAAGCTATACCCGGCAATGATTTTGGCACTTTCCGCCGCCATCACAAAGACGGCTATTCGTTTTACCCGCAGTATAACAAACAAGCAAAATTCCGGAAAATGAAAAAAGTCCTGGGGATAAATATCACCAGGAATACCCCGAATTTTTTGTGACGCTTAGAGGCACAGTTTTTATTAAATATTAAGCTTATATGATCCTGCTTAACAAGGCGTAACCGCACTTAAAACATTCAAATTATGTTAATACCCATTATTGCGTTAGTAGTTGTGATCGTTGCTGTGATTGCGTACCTGGTATCCAACAGTAAAAAGAAAGACGAGGGCAATCCACCGGTACAGTAGTCTGATCCTTTTTCGAAAGCATTTGTAGGAGTTTGCAGGGCGAATACTGTTAAACCATTGATGGTCGCCGGGTGTGCATGTATTTGCGAAAACGCTATTTACCGTACACCTGTTTACCAGACCTTTACCTCAGATGTGGTGTTAATCAGGCGCTGGACCCAGTTGCATCATGCTGACTAAATCGAGTGGTATCACTTCCATGTGAGACAACTGAATGTTGTACTTAAAAATAATTATGGCAAAAAAGAATGAAACCAGTTGTCCGGTACCTGCAGGTAAACTGGTTATAATAGGTGGCAAGGAAAATAAAGGCGAGAACGGCCCGGAAAACAAGGAGAAACCGGAAAATTTCATCAGGCTTGAAGTACTGCAGGCTTTTGTTGACCTCATTGGCAAGAAGAACGCGGTATTGGAAGTGATCACCACATCTACGGGTTCACCTGACGAGTCTTTCCAGGAATATAAAAAGATCTTCAATGAGCTTGGAATAGCGACCATCGGTCACATCCATCATACCGATCGGAAGGGGGCGCTCCAAAACGATATCATCGGGCGGGTGAATGATGCCGATGCTTTTTTCTTTACGGGAGGCGACCAGTTAAAGCTGACTTCAATTTACGGTGGAACATCATTCCTCACCGAGTTGAAACAGCGGTATATCAATGAATCCATAACGGTTGCCGGCACGAGTGCAGGGGCTATGGCCCTTTCTACTCCAATGATTTATGCAGGCAACGAGGAAGTGCAGGAACTTGGCGGCGAAATTAAAGTGACAACCGGCTTAGAGTTTTTGAAAGATGTTTGCATCGACACTCACTTTGTACACCGTGGTCGCTTTGTTCGAATGGCGCAGGTAATTGTTACCAACCCAACCTGTGTTGGTATCGGCATTGAAGAAGACACTGCATTGATCGTTCGAAATGGTTTGGATGTTGAGATCATCGGAACAGGCACCGTGATCATTATCGAAGGTTTCGAAATTGAGGAAGGCAACATCAATGACTTTGCAAGTAAAAAGCCGGTAACGATACGCAACCTACGTGTTCATATGTTAGCAAGTGGAAACCACTACCGGATAAGACAGATCAATCCGCCACACATTTAATCGAAAGCCAACGACTAACATTTATATCAACCCTGCACTGAAATACGGTCAGATAGAACTGTTAGCGTCCAAGAGCCGCGGAACTAATTTTCTACTGGGTTTCGCCCGTCACAGGGAGCCACAGCTGACCTGGCCAAAGCGGCCAATCAGCTGTCCTTCACGTTTTCAACATTTGACTTGTTTTCCGGTTGGGGTTTGTTCTTTCGTTTGTTTAATATCCACTTGTAAAACCACGGAAATTGCTGGCGCCATTCACTTTCGCTATGCTTGCCTTCAGTTTTTACTACTGCCGTCAACTTGAGGTGCGGGTGTTCCCCGACCAATTTAAGGATCGGTTGAATATGGTCAAGCATTTCACTTCCTTCCTCTTCACCGTAATAAAAATAAAAACGCTGCCGATAACTGTTATTTATCTTACTCGCAGCTTCCTGCGCTAAGTTTGGCGCAATCCAGAATGCAGGTGAAAAGATACCACCGCCACCAAATATCTCAGGGTAATACAGGCAGGCATAGTAGGATATCAGTGCCCCCATCGAACTTCCTGCAACAAAGGTATGTTCGCGGTCCGTTAGCGTTCTGTACGTTTGATCGATGTAAGGCTTCAGTGTTTCTACCAGGAAAGCGAGGTATTGAGCACCTTCTCCTTTACCATATCGGTCATGATCATGGAGCGCGTATTCATTCATGCGCCTCACCCCGCCGTTGTCGATGCCCACAACAATACATTTCCCATCCATTTCATCCAGCGTTTCGTCTATACCCCACTCCTCGCCAAATGCGCTCCAGTCTTCAAACAAGTTCTGCCCATCCTGCATGTATATTACCGGGTAGCAATCTTTTGAACTATGGTAATCCGCAGGAAGGCAGAGCCAGATCCTGCGGCTTCGGTTTAGTTGAGGAATATAAAATGCCCGGTCGATGATCCAGGTGTTTTTGGCAGCGGGAGCCGGTTCAGTATTAATGATTTTATGCTTATCGCCTGTTGTATACATAGGTCCATTCTTTTAGAAGTGACTCAGCTTGTTCACTTATTTGTTTGGGTAATAACCTCCAGTTCCAGTTACCGGCCCCGGAAGAGGGTGTGTTCATACGCGCAGTTTCGTCCAGTCCCAAAATATCCTGTAATGGCAGGATAACGGTGTTTGCCACAGAGGAATAAGCAAGTTGTCCCATCAGGCGGTGTACATTTTCTTCGGTTACATGCTGACCAACATATTGCGAAATGCGCTTTCGCTCCTGTTCGCCGGCCTCCTGCCTGAACCAGCCACGGGTAGTATTGTTATCGTGGGTTCCGGTATAAGCAAAAAAGTTCTCGTCATAATTATGGGGTATATAGTCGGAAGTTGCAAAATCTCCGCCGAACGCAAATTGCAGGATCTTCATACCCGGGAAATTATACTGATCGCGCAGCTGGAAAACCGGCTGATCGATTTCGCCGAGGTCCTCTGCCAAAAAGGGGAGTTCTCCAAGTTGCCTGGTCACTTCGTCGAAGAAATGAGCACCTGGCCCTGGTTTCCACTGGCCATTACGTGCAGTCTTTTCACCTGCAGGCACGTCCCAATAAGCTGAAAATGCCCTAAAGTGGTCTAGCCTTACCAGGTCGAACATTTCTTTATTCTTCTGTAATCTTTTGATCCACCAATCGTAACCCTGCGCTTTTAAGACGTCCCATTTGAACACAGGCATTCCCCAAAGCTGCCCATCATCACTGAAGGCGTCGGGTGGTACGCCTGCAATGCCGGTGCGTTGCCCTTTGTCGTCAATGGCAAATATCTCTTTGTGCGACCATACGTCCGCTGAGTCGTAACTGATGTAAAAAGGCAGATCGCCAATAAGTTGTATGTTGTGCGAATTGCAATAGTCCCGTAGCGCGTGCCATTGCCTGCTGAATATAAACTGCAACCACTTTACCATCTCGATGTTCTCGAAGTTTTCCGTGTTGAACGCTTCGAGTACGTCTGGTTCGCGTTGCATTAATTCTTCTTCCCATTCGTACCATGGTTTACCGCCATAAATTTGTTTTGCCACCGTATACAACGCAAAGTCGTGCAACCACTCGTGTTCAAGATCGCAATATTCGAGAAAAGCTTGCTGCAGGTGATGGTCCTTTTCCCTCCTGAATACTTCCCACGCGTGGGCGAATACGCGCAATTTGACCCTTTCGGCTGCGGTATAATCGACCAGGCTTCGATGTGGAAGATGATACTCTGCAAGGTCCCTGACGGGTAGCAGACCATCCTTGGCCAGCACCTCGGGACTGATCATCCAGGTATTCCCCGCCTTGCTTGAAGTAGCGCTGTATGGCGAATAACCCTGGCCGGCCTCCACCGGGTTAACAGGTAACAATTGCCAGAACTTTTGCCTTGTACTATGAAGAAAATCTGCAAAAGCGTATGCTTCAGGTCCAAGATCTCCTATTCCAAATGCAGACGGTAGCGAAGTGATGTGCAGCAGAACTCCGGCACCCCGTTTATTTTCGATTCCCTGCATGTGGAGCAATGCGAACGGAAACGGCTTGAAAATGTCATCCACCAGCAATGCTTTTGCAGCACTGCCTTTGGTTTTAATCAATGCATTGCGCCACTTACCCGTGACTTCCCGTGGCAGCAATATTTTTGTATCCTTCCAGTCGAGCCGTTGAACTGGCTTCTTTTGCTCGATACACATTTCAGGCACATGTAATGGCACGGCAACCAACATCCATTTTCCATGCTGCCTTCGGGCAAACGCCAGCACGTTTTCTTTGTATTCTCCCTCCGCGGTTAATGGAATATAGTCTGAATGGTTAAACAGTTCAGGTTGTTCCCGACGAAGTTTTAGCAGCGTATGAACGAGCCACAACTTTATGCGGCCATCAACACGGTTACGCCAAAGGCTGTTTAAGAGCGCACCTGGTTTTTCCGTTTCATCGAATGCCTCAAGTAAGCCCTGCAGCTTATCAAAAGGTATCGGGCGGCGGTTGTCAGGATCCACAAAACTCAGGTCCCACATCTCGCAACCCTGATAGGTATCCGGCACTCCCGGACAAGTGAACTTTAGTACTACCTGAACCAATGAATTTATGATCCCGTAGTCGGATACTACTTTGTGCAGCTTTGAAAAGCTCTTCCAAAAAGCGCCCCGTTGGTTGAGTAGCCCTGTTGCAAAATTTTTACAAGCTGTTTCATATTCTTCATTGGGCTTTGTCCAGTTAGAGTGCCGCTTAGCCTCTCTCAAGGCTTTCTGCAGGTATTCCCCGAGGCGTGTTCCATAATTCTGATCTTCGTCTCCAGGCATCGGGTACGTTCCGAGCAGGGTTTGGTAGATGAAATATTCATCATTCACATCGGGTGCACCATTTTGTTTTAATGGAGCATTCATCTGTTGCCAGCTTTCAACGTGCTCAAGCCATTCGTCTGGTATGTTGGTTAATACGTTCAACCTTGCCCGTACATCTTCTCCCCTCTTGGTATCGTGTGTTGACGTTGCATTTAACGATTGTGGCCAGCGTTGCTGGCGCTCCTTCATTTTCTCGTGAAATCGTTCGATGCTGTAACCAAAAGCGTCGGCAGCATCACCAACTTCGTTGTGCCCGATGAACCGGTTGAAGGTATACATTAAGGTATCCTCTACCCCTTTCGCCATAAGGGGGCCGCTGAACTGCATACAACGTTTATAGAAGTGGGCCGAACGTCTGTTGTTCTCCTCGTTGCCTTCATGTGGCATTTGAATCCATACATATTCAAGCAGACCTAAAGCATCGGTTAATTCCGGTTCGGTTTCTTTAATGGTATTTATTATAAACTGAACGGCACTGGCTTCAACGGCACCAAATGGAAGGCTGGTACCATAATACCGGTATACCGGGCAGTACACCAGGAATTCACCGATGGCCTTTTTCAGGCTGGCTACCGGCACCTGCTCCAGCATTTCGCCGCTTACCAAATCCAGATCGATAAACAGCCGGTGCAGGTTTTCGAGTTCGCCTGCCATATGCTCGTACAGGATATAAGCTTTTTTATCGCGCATCTGCTGCGAAACGGTTTGATGTTCCTTAACCAGGCTGAAATAAAATCTTGTAAATGCGGCGGCACTTTTCTGCTGGGTGAGTACGTTGTTCACAATAGCCAGGAACTCGTAACCAGACGTACCCTGAACAGGCCAGTTGCGGGGTAACTCTTCGTCGGGAGCCAATATTTTCTCCACGACCGTATAGGTATTGCTTCCCGTTGTAGCACGAAGCCTGTGCAGGTATTCAGAAGGATCATACAAGCCATCAATGTGGTCAATTCTTATCCCCTGGATCACATCGTCCTCAAGTAGGCTTTTTACGAGCTGATGATGCCGGTTAAAGACCTGCTCGTTCTGTATGTTAACACAGATAAGTCCGTTAACGGTAAAAAAGCGACGATAGTTTATTGTTTTATCCGTCTCTTGCCAGTGACACAGCCGGTAATGTTGCTCGCCGGCAATCCTGGTGAGTATATCAGGTGAATTGCTTATTGATGATAAAGCCTCTGCCAGCCAGTTTTTTATTTCCGGCTCCCGTTGTATATGGGCGAAACGGGATTGCCAATCCCTACACCGTTCAGCAAACAATGCCGCATCCTGTTCATGTTCAAAGTCGTGAAATTCATTTATCAATTCCCTCGCCTTCTCCGGGGGAACAGCACCTTCCAAAAGGACCAGGTATGAAGCGGGTCGCAGGGGGTAACCATTATCGTAATAACTTAAGAACAGCCTTTGATTTTTATAAGTGATCTTCAGTTCACCGTTTTTAATCACCTCTGTTAAGGTGCTGCCCAAAAATGGAACCATCAACCGGCCGTGTTGATCGGGGTGGTTCCATCCGATATCAAATACCGGCGCGAAAATGGACCTTTGTCCCTTTTCTAAAACATCCATCAACCATTCATTAGTCGGATCAAACGCCATGTGGTTGGGTACAATATCCTGCACCCAGTTCATCCCCCTTTCGCGGAGTTGCCACCTCAGTTGCCTTAATTGTCCAACAACCCCGATCTCCGGGTTGATCATATTCGGGTTAGTGGAGTCGTATCCATGTGTACTGCCTGGAACGGCTTTAAAAACCGGGGAGGCGTAAATGGTAGAAACACCAAGTTGGTGCAGGTAAGGGATAATGCGCTCAAACTTAGAAAAGGTAAAGCCTGAATGAAACTGTATCCGGTAAGTAGCGATTGGATCAAACATTTGTTGTAGCATATATCATGAAAGACTCGGGAAGCAGGGTGACTTTCCTCTGGCTGGCATCCGTTGTTGATGGTGTTTGCGCCACAGGGCCGGGTCCGCCCCATTCTGAGTCTGCTGAATTAAAAATTAGTTCGGATGTATTGTTGGCCTGGGTTGATAACAATAATTCCTGTTGCTCCTTTGAAAAGTTCAGGCAGCACACCAGTTCCCGCCCGTTGTACCGCCGTTGTAATACGAGGGTTTGAGTAGTGGTATTTTCTTTTGCTAGTACCTGCTTCCTGTCGAGGTTGAACAATGCTGGTTCTGACTTCCTCAGCATAATTAAGGCCTTGTAAAACCTAAACATGGTTTTGTGCGGCTCTTTTTTGAGCAGAGACCATTGGAGCTTAGATTTTTGAAAGGTAGCTTCAGCATCAGGATCAGGGGCTTCGCCAGCTAAATGAAAAGCAGCAAACTCCTGTTTTCTCCCGTTACGTACGGCTTCAACAAGGTCAGGGTCGGTATGCGAAATAAAATAAAGGAACGGGTTAGGCTCGCTAAACTCCTCGCCCATAAATAACATCGGCAGATATGGACTTAGCAAAACGGCTCCGGCGAGTAACTTCTGCAATTCAAAACTCACCAATGTGCTGGTGCGTTCACCGAGCATGCGGTTACCCACCTGGTCGTGGTTCTGCGAGAATACGACAAACTGTTGGCCGGGGTTATCTTCAGCTTTTATGCCGAACTTCTTTTTACGATGGGGTGAGTATTGACCATCATAAACGTACGCGTCGCGGTAAGCTTTGGCAAGGTGTGCGATGCCGGCGAAGTCTTCATAGTAGCCTGTCGGCGGTTCCCCTGCTGTAACCCGCAATGCATGGTGAAATTCATCAATCCACTGTCCATCCATACCAAAGCCGCCACGCTCGCCGGGGTTAATGAAGCGGGTATCGTTTAGATCAAGTTCAACGATCAGGTAATGTTTACGGCCTGTTGCCGCCATCAGTTTATCCAATCGTTGCCGTAAATGAAACAGCACGTGAACGGCACTGAAATCTTTTATTGCATGCACTGCATCAAGGCGAAGAGCATCAACATGAAAATCGCGGAACCACATTAAGGCGTTTTCAATAAAAAACTCCCGCACCCCATCGCACCAGGCATCGTCGAAGTTCAGGGCTTTACCCCACGGGGTTACGTATTTATCGGTAAAGTAAGGCCCGTATTCACCTAAATAATTTCCTTCCGGTCCAAGGTGATTGTAAACAACGTCTAACACCACAGCCAGCCCTTTCGAGTGGCAGGCATCAACCAACTTCCGCAAACCTTCTGCTCCTCCGTATGAGTCCTGAACAGCAAATGGAAATACACCATCGTAGCCCCAGTTACGGTTACCCGGAAACTGGGCAACCGGCATAATTTCGATAGCTGTTATCCCCAGATCAACAAGGTACTCAAGCTGCTCCTCAATTGCTTCGAAAGTGCCTGAAGGGGTAAATGTACCGGTATGCAGTTCATAAAAGATGTAGGTCGACAAATCCGGGTTGCGCCAGTTCGTATCGGCCCAATCATAGTTGCCGAGGTAAAGGGCCTCAGACGCGCCATGAACACCATCCGGTTGCGAAAGTGAGGCCGGATCGGGTAACGGCTTTTTGCCGTCGACAGAAAACATATACCGGTCGCCGGGTCGCACTTCAGAAGTCGTCAGGGTCCAGTTACCGTCCGCCGACTTACCCAATGGCAACCTTAGATTTTTTTCCGAAGAAACCAGCTCAACGGATTTTGAAAGTGGAGACCATAACTTAATGTGAGCCTCTCCGCTTGCAATGAAGTTTATTCCAATCTGTCGCGACGCTGTTTGTATTTCTTTCATGGTTTACTCGGTGGATTGAAGTACAATTACCGAACGATCGGGCACCATCACTGTACTGCCGGCATCATACTGCTTTCCTTTTTCCATTTGCGGCTCGCTGGTATCCAACACTTTAATCCACGTTTCACCATATTGCGGAAGCGGCAACTTATAAGGGACGGGCTCATCGTGTGCATTAAAGATGAGATAGAAATTATCGTCAATAATCAGATCGCCATTGTCGTCTTCCATGCGAATGGCTTTTCCGTTCAAGAAGATCCCCAGCGACTTGGCAAAGTCATGGTTCCAACGGTCTTGCGTCATTTCTGTCCCTTCCGGCAGGAACCAGGCGATGTCCTCCACATCATGTCCCCAAATTGGTTTCCCTTTAAACCACCGCCGCCTTGAAAATACGGGGTGCGATTTATAGAATTTGATCAATGTTTGCGTGAATGCCAGCAATCCCTTGTCGGCCTTTGGCCAGTTTAGCCACGAGATTTCGTTATCCTGGCAATACGCGTTATTGTTCCCGTGCTGGGTACGACCAAACTCATCACCTGCCACGATCATTGGCACGCCCTGAGATAGAAACAGGGTGGTTAACATATTCCTTTTCTGCTTGTCGCGTAAAGCCTTGATGTGAATATCGTTTGACGGACCTTCTACCCCGCAGTTCCACGATCGGTTATGGCTCTCACCATCGTTGTTGTTTTCACCGTTCTCCCAATTGTGCTTTTCATTATACGATACAAGGTCATTTAAGGTAAAACCATCGTGGGCGGTAATAAAATTTATACTTGCAGTAGGTCTTCGGTAATCATTTTTATACAAGTCGGCACTGCCGGTAAAGCGCTGGGCAAATTCGCTAAGCATACTGTTGGCGCCACGCCAGTAGTCCCGCATACAGTCGCGATACTTACCGTTCCACTCGGCCCAACCCGGGGGAAACTTTCCTACCTGGTATCCACCTTCACCGATGTCCCACGGCTCCGCAATCAACTTCACCTGCGAAATCACCGGATCCTGGTGAATGATGTCGAAAAAGGCACTTAACCGGTCAACAGCATGCAGTTCACGTGCAAGCGCCGGTGCAAGGTCAAACCTAAATCCATCAACGTGCATCTCCAGTATCCAATATCTCAGGCTGTCCATAATCATCCTGAGCACGTTTGGCATCCTTGCATTTAGCGTATTCCCTGTACCTGTATAGTCCATATAGTAGCGGGGATCAGCAGTAAGCCGGTAGTACGATGAATTATCAACTCCCTTGTAAGAAAGTGTGGGGCCCAGGTGATTACCCTCAGCGGTATGGTTATAAACAACGTCAAGAATTACCTCTATACCGGCTTTGTGCAGGGCTTTTACCATGTTTTTGAACTCTGTCACCTGCTCGCCCATAACCCCGGATCCTGAGTACCTGACATCAGGTGCAAAAAAGCCAATGGAATTGTATCCCCAATAATTAGCAAGGCCTTTTTCTACCAGGTTCCGGTCGGAAACAAAGTGGTGAACGGGCATGAGTTCTACCGTGGTAATACCGAGCTCCTTGAGATGATTAATGGTAACAGGATGCCCTATACCGGCGTAGGTACCCCGAAGATTTTCCGGCAATTTCGGGTGCAGCTTCGTGAGTCCTTTAACATGTGTCTCGTAGATGATCGTTTTGTGATAAGGCACATTGGGATGCTGATCATCTTCCCAGTCAAACTGGGGATTTATAACTACACTCTTTGGAATAAATGCAGCATTGTTCTCTGTACTAAAACTGAGATCACCATCAGGATGGCCAACTTCATATCCAAATAGTGAGTCGTTCCATTGAATAGTTCCAGAGACGGCTTTAGCATATGGATCAATGAGTAACTTATTTGGATTGAAACGGTGGCCTTTCTCCGGTTCATAAGGGCCAAAAACCCGGTAACCATACAGTTGACCCGGAGCTAAGTCCGGCACATATACGTGCCAGATGTGACTGTCCATCTCCTTAACCGGGATGATGGCAGATTCTTTCGCACTGTTGTGCTGGTCAAATAAACACAGGTGAATAGCATTTACATTTTCTGCATATAATGCAAAATTTACCCCTTTGCCATCCCAGGTGGCTCCAAGGGGGAAGGAAACTCCTGCTGATACTTTCCTCACTTTTTCGGTTGGCAACTCCTTTTTTTGCGGAGCTTGTAGAGTCTCACTCATAATTTAATGGGTGCCCTGCCCGACTGAATTCTTTAGAACTCTTCTCGAAAGGCAGATACTGTTATTTGATTTAATACGCGTAAA